>CANGSN010000479.1 GCA_947455805.1 Planctomycetota bacterium | reverse complement strand
GGGCGAACAGGAAGGCGCCGGCGAGGCCGAGCGCGGGCAGGTGGCAGGTCATGCGGGTCTCGTGGGGGACGGTAGCGGTGCGCTGCTACGGCCGCCAACGACGCCGGCCAGGGTGTGCGGAGCAACACCCTGGCCGGTGGGGCCGCCGCGGGGTCGCGGCGGCGGGCAGCGAGCCCGTTCAGCGGATCGAGAAGTCGATCGTGTCGCTGACGTCGAACAGGTTCAGGCACTGGCTGGTCTGGATGCTCAGGCCGGCGATCGAGAACTGCAGGCCGACGAAGGCCGGGTTGTTCGGGATCGTCCACACCAGCGGATTCGGGCCGGTGAAGGAGTTGTCGACGCCCAGCACGCAGTTGCAGCCGAGCGCGTTCAGCGGGACGAAGCCCGGCGTGCCGATGACCGTCGCCGACAACGGACCGTTCGCCACGGTGATCGTCGTCGTCTGGCCGATCGCCGACGAGCCCGTCGCGGTGATGCCGAGGCCGCCGCAGTTCAGACCGCGGTAGGTGTAGAAGTTGGCGCCGCCGGCCCAGCCGCCGTAGTTCACCAGGTGGAACGTGTTCGACGTCTCGTTGGTGAACGACACGAAGTAGCGCGGCGACGCCAGGCCGCCGCCGCTGAAGTCGGCGACGACGCTGACCTGCGACTTGGCATCGGAGCCCGACGTCTGCAGGCCGGTCGGCTGCACGTCGAAGCGGAACGTGCCCGTCGACGGCAGGAAGCTCAGCAGCGCCACCTGCTCCGTCGGCTGGCCGGCGAGGCTCCGGCCGGTGTAGCCGACCAGCATGCGCGTGCCGTCGCTGTCGCATTCGGGGTCGCGGTCGTCGATGCCGGGTGCGCTGTTGCTCACAGTCGTCGAGGCGACGGTGCCGCTGCTGCTGTCCATCAGGCGCAGGATGATGTCGCGCGGTTGGCCGAGCGCCGTCGCCGTCTCGAAGGCGACCGGCCACAGCCGCTGGCCACCGGGCACGTCGATCGGCGCGCCTGGGCTCGGCGCCGTCTCATCTGCCGCGGTGGCGGCGATCGGGAATGCGCCCGAAGGCAGGGTGCCGTTCCAGGTGACGTAGCGGCCCCAGATCTCCTCGTCGACTGGGAACGGCGCGCCGAACGTGCGCTGCCAGCAGACGAGCCAGCGCTGCTCGCCGTTCGCCTGGCCGCACGACTTCGAGATCGCCGGCTTCTGCTCGAACCTCGAGTCGGTCGACAGCGCGATCGCGTTGGTCGTCACCAGACCGCCGTTGGTCGACAGCTGCCTCATGTAGATGTCGGCGAAGCCGACGCCGGTCTTCTGGAAGACGACGGTGTAGCGGCCGACGCCGAAGTACGGGTCGCTGCCGACGTCGGGCTGCAGGTTGTTGCCCGGCGTGCCGACGACGAACTCGCGTTCGATCGTGATCAAGCTGCCGACCGCGCCATTGGCCGCGATCGTGCGGCCGCCGATCCACCACAGCAGCGTGGTGCGGATCTCGAAGACGACGAGGAAGTTCTGCGCGTAGTTGTTGGCCGCGCACGAGACCTTCAGCACGTCGTTGCCCGGCGTGTTGTCGATCAGGAAGTCGGTCTGCACGAGGCCGAGGTTGCCGTCGAACATCAGGCCATAGCAGTCGCCGTCGGTGGCGCTGAACTGACGCCGCCAGACCAGCAGCGTGCGGCCGCCGAGCGCCTGGAACGACGCCACGTCCGACTCGCGCTGCACCTGCGAGATCCCCGAGGCGAGCAGGAACCACGCGTTCAGGAACGGATCGAGCACCAGCGGCAGTGCTGCGTCGGCGACGAACGACGCCGGGATCTCCATGTGCAGGCCGGAGTCGGTCCAGGTGATCGGCAGCGGCAGGCGCTTGCCGTTGGCGTCGACGGCGACCGCGTGCGTGTAGTCGACGTGGCCGTGCTCGCAGGAAAAGCGCACGCCGTCCTCGATCGTCGAGGGCCGCAGCTCGGTCGAATACGCGAGGTCGAGCGCGATCGCGCCGCGGTTCGGCAGCGTGCGGAACACGAACGAGTGCTCGAGCCGTTCGAGCCCGGTCTGCATGCACTCGGTCAGGCTGCCGCGCTCGGTGCGCACGACGCCGTCCTCGACGCGCGGGGTGCCGGGCACCAGCGGCAGCGTCTCGCCGCCGACCTGCACCGACGCCAGCTCGAGGCGCAGCGGGAAGTTCCGCGGTGCGTCGCTGCCGAAGAACGGCACGAACGTGGTGCCGGTGCTGTCGAAGCCCGCCTTCCAGCTGGTGCCGCTGGCCCACAGCGGGCCATCGGGTTCGGGCTGGTCGAACAGCACGCGCGGTTGCCGCTGGTCGGCGAGGCGGTCGCGGGCCGCCAACGCCCGCGCGGTGAGATCGGACTCGGCGTCCTGGGTGTCGGCGATCGCCGCGATGGGCGGTTGCTCGGCGGCGGGGCGGTTCGAGGGCTCCTGCGCCGGCAGGGCGGCGAGCAGGGCGGGAAGGGTCCAGAGCAAAGGTGTGCGCATCAGGTTCCTGGGAGTGGCCGTCGGGCACCGCGGGCTCGCGGCGCGGGGGCAGCAGCGGCGGTCGCGCCCGAACCACACGCCGGTTCTCCTCGTTTCGTGCCGAAGGCCCCCTCGCCCTGGAGACCGCCTTGCTGTCGGCGAAATCCGCGCGACGCGACGCGAGCGTGCGCACCGACCGCTCGCTACGCTCCGCCGCGGCGGTAGGGCCATGCTGCGCATTCCTCTCGAGACGCATCCGGCGTTGGCGGCGCCGGCCTGGGTCGACGTCGACCTGACAGCGGTCGCGCACAACGTGCGCGCCTGCCGTTCGCTGCTCGCTCCCGAATGCCGGCTCGTCGCCGTGGTCAAGGCCAACGCCTACGGCCACGGCATGGTGCGCATCGCGCGCACCGCGCTGCGCAGCGGCGCCCACGAGCTCGCGGTCGCGAACGTGCACGAAGGGGCGCAGCTGCGGCAAGCGGGGTTCACCGCGCCGATCCAGATCGCCGGGCCGCTGGCGCCGAGCGAAGCCGGGCTCGCCGTGCAGCACGGTCTGCTGCCGAGCGTCGGCTGCGGCGAACT
>CANGSN010000478.1 GCA_947455805.1 Planctomycetota bacterium | reverse complement strand
CGCAGCGCCACCGTCGTCGTCAACGTCGCCGCGGCGCGCGCCGCCGGCACCGAACTGCCGCTGTCGCTGCTGCTGCTCGCCGACGAACTGCTCGCTGCGGAGGCCAACGATGGCAAGCCCGCCCGCTGAGCTGGATCGCATGCCGCCGACCGCGGCGACGCGGCGGCCGCTGGTGCTGCAGCTCGCCCTGGTCAGCGCCGTGCTCGCCGCCGTGCTCGCCGCGCTGCTGCTCGGCTACGTCGCCCCGCGCACCGCGTCGGCGTTCGCGGGTTTCGGCGACGACCTGCTGCGTTCGGGCGCGACCACGATGCGCGAACTGCTGCAGGAGCAGACCGACCAGAACGCCGACGTGCTGGTCGACCTGATCCGCCGCACCAGCAGCGCGCGCGAACGGGCGCTGCAGGACCTGCCGCTGGAAGCGCTGGCCGGCGACGTCGCCGCGATCCGCGCCGCCATCGCCAGCGAGGACCAGGCGCGCAGCGAGCGGCTGCGCCAGAACGTCGTCGTGCTGACCGACGAAGTGCAGCGCCGCGCCGAGCGCGCGGTGGCGACGCGGCTGCAGGCGCTGAACCAGGACCACGCCATGCGCGCCGAAGCGTTCGCCGCCGAGCTGCGCACCAGCCACCTGTGGCTGGTGGCGATCGCGTTGCTGGTGCTGCTGGTCGTGCTCGGACTCGGCGTGCACCACGTCGTCGTCGCCCCGGCCCGCCGCCTCGGCCAGGCGACGCGCGCCGTCGCCGCCGGCGACCTCGCGGTGGCGGTGCCGCCGCCGTCGGCCGACGAGCTCGGCGACCTCGCCCGCGACTTCGCGCGCATGGTCGAGCAGCTGCGGGTCGCCCGCAGCACCCAGCAGCGCCTGACCGACGGCCTCGCCCACGAGGTGCAGAAGAAGACCGCGCACCTCGAGCGGGCGCTGCAGGACCTGCGGAGTTCGCACCAGCAGCTGGCGCAAGCCGAACGGCTGGCGTCGCTCGGCACGCTGTCCGGCGGCATCGCGCACGAGTTCCACAACGTCATCGGCGGCATCCGCGGCTGCGCCCACGAACTGCTGGCCGACGAGACCGACGCCGACCGCCGCGAGACGCTCGGCGTCATCGTGCGCGCCGCCGAACGCGGTGCCGGCATCGTCCACCAGCTGCTGCGCTTCGCGCGCCGGTCGGTCGAACAGCAGGCCGATGTCGATCCGGCCCTGGTGCTGCAGGATGCGCTGCGGCTGTGCGAGCCGGCCGCGCGCGGCCAGCAGGTGCAGGTCGAACGGCAGCTCGCCGCCGGCCTGTGCGTGCGCGGCGACGCCGATGCGCTGCACCAGGTGGCGGTCAACCTGCTGATCAACGCACTGCAGGCGATGCCGAACGGCGGCACGCTGCGGGTCACCGCCGCCGCCGCGCCGGGTGCGCAGCCGGGCCCCGGCGACGTCGTGCTGACGATCGCCGACACCGGCATCGGCATCGCCGCCGACGACCTGCGGCACGTGTTCGAGCCGTTCTTCACCACCAAGACCAGCGCCGCCGACCCGAACCGGCGCGGCAGCGGGCTCGGCCTGTCGGTCTCCTACGGCATCGTCACCGCCCACGGCGGCACCATCGCCGTGCAGTCGACCCCGGGGGTCGGCACGACGTTCACCATCCGCCTGCCGCAGCCCCGCCGCTGAGCGCATCGTTCCGCCGGCGAAACGGTGTGTCGCGGATGTGACACCTTGCCCCCGGCCGCCCCCGCCGGTCGGGGCCCGGCCTCGACATTGCTTTGGGGGGCCTCGATGCTCGCCGGTCCGCCCGTGTCGCCCTCGTCCCCAGCCGCCAGTACGCCGCTCCGCATCCTCGTCGCCGACGACGAAGAGAGCATGCGGCACTTCGTCGCGCGCGGCCTGAAGCGGCTGGGCTACGAGGTCGACGCGGTCGGCGACGGCGGCGAAGCCGTGGCGCGCTGGCAGCAGCGGCCCTACGACCTCGGCGTGTTCGACCTCCGCATGCCGACGGCCGACGGGCTGCAGGCGCTCGGCCGCATCCGCTCGACCGACCCGGAGGCGATCGTGGTGCTGATGACCGCGCACGGCACCGTCGAGAAGGCGGTCGAAGCGATGCACGTCGGCGCCGCCGACTTCGTCACCAAGCCGTTCGCGATCGAGGAACTGCAGCTGCGGCTTGCGCGCGCGCTGCAGCTGCGCGCCACCGCCGACCAGAACCGCCGGCTGCGCGGCCTGCTGCAGGCCCCGGACGGCGGCGCTGGGCTGTGCGCCCGCAGCCCGGCGATGCAGGAGGTGCTGCGCCAGGTCGAACTGCTGAGCCAGAGCGCCACCACCGTGCTGCTGACCGGCGAATCGGGCACCGGCAAGGGCCTCGTCGCCAAGGCGCTGCACCTGCGCAGTGCCCGGGCCGAACGGCCGTTCGTGGCGCTGAACTGCGCCGCGGTGCCGGACACGCTGATCGAGAGCGAGCTGTTCGGCCACGAGCCGGGCGCGTTCACCGGCGCCCGCACGCGCAAGGTCGGCCTGCTGCAGCGCGCCCACACCGGCACGCTGTTCCTCGACGAGATCGGCGACATGAGCGCCTCGGCGCAGGCCAAGATCGAACGCTTCCTCGCCGACCGCGAGTTCGTGCCGCTCGGCGGCCAGGTGCTGGTGCCGGTCGACGTGCGGGTCGTCGCCGCCACCAACCGCGACCTGCCGGCCCTGGTCAAGGCCGGCGCGTTCCGCCCCGAACTGCTCTACCGGCTCGATGTCGTGACGCTGGCACTGCCGCCGCTGCGGCAACGGCGCGAGGACGTGCCGCAGCTGATCGCGCAGTGCCTCGCCCGCCACGCCCAGGCCGGCAAACCGGCTCCGTCGCTGACCCCGGACGCGCTGGCGGCACTGTCGGCCTACCATTGGCCCGGCAACGTGCGCGAGCTCGAGAACGTCGTCGAACGCATGGTCGTGCTGGCCGGCTCGCGGCCGCAGCTCGGCAGCGGCGACCTGCCGGTCGAGGTGCGCGGCGACCTGGCGGTGGCCGAGCCCGGCGACGACGGCGCCGACGCCGCCAGCGCCAGCGAGG
>CANGSN010000477.1 GCA_947455805.1 Planctomycetota bacterium | reverse complement strand
CGGGAACAGCAGCAGCACGATCACCCAGACCATCGCCAGCAGGCGCACGAGCCCGTCGTGCCCCGAGAACAGCATGTCCGGGTTCAGCACCAACATCGTCGGCAGGAACGTCTCGACCTCGCGCGTCAGGTTGCGCGCCAGCAGGATCTCGGCGGTCAGCGGGCCACCGTCGCTGCGGACCACCCGCAGGTGGTAGCGGCGCTTGCCCGGCGTGCGCCCGCCGCCGCGGATCTCGGCCCACGAGAACCAGCCGAAGCGCAGCAGGAAGAACCAGAGCAGCAGCAGGGGCCCCATCACCGTGGCGCCCATGAAGGCGAACAGCATCAAGGGCAGGGCGACGACCAGCAGCAGCAGGATCACGATCACCACGTCGATCGCGAACGCTGCCATGCGTTCGCCGGCCGTGGCGGTGCGGAACTGCAGCAGCAGACCCTCCGGACTGCGCACGATCTGCGGCGGCAGCGGCCCGAGGTCGATCGTCGGCGCCGTGGCGCTCATGACGGCCTCCGGCCCGCGTAGAGGAAGTAGGCGCTCCAACCGACGGCGAACATCGTCGCCAGCATGTAGCGCAGCGGCACGTCGTCGACGATCTGCCGGAACACGCCTTCGACGAAGCCGGCGACGAACAGCATCAGCACCGAACCACCGACGACGGCGCCCATGCGGCGGCCGACGTCGGCCAGGGCGGCGACGCGCGCTTGCTGGCCCGGGAACACCAGGCGGTGGCCGATGGCGAGGCCGGCGGCGCCGCACAGCACGATCGCGGTCAGCTCGGGCACGCCGTGCGGCAGGATCCACGACCACCACTCGACGGCGAGGCCGCGTTCGTGGAACAGCGCCGACATCGCGCCGAGCATCATCCCGTTCTGCAGCAGGATCAGCAGCACCGGCAGGCCGAACACGAAGCCGAGGCCGTAGGTCAGGATGCCGACCGACGAGTTGTGGGTGAACAGCATCGTCGCGAACGCGAGCAGGCCACCGCGGATGTCGTCGTCGTCGCCGGCGAACAGCGTCTTGCGCAGCGACTCGGTGGTCGCCGACGGATCGCGGCCCGACGCCATGCCGGCGTCGACGAACAGGTAGTAGTTCTCGTGGTCCGCGACGACCATGCCGAAGCCGATCGCAAAGCCGAGCAGCGTGATGCCGGCCGAGGCCGCGACGTACCAGCGCACCGAGCGCACCGCCGCCGGGAAGCCGCCCAGCAGGAACGCCGCCAGCACCGGCCCGAGCCCGCGCTTCGGCGCGTAGACGATCAGGTAGGCGCGCGTCACCAGCGACTCGAGGTACTCGCGCAGGTTCTGGTCGAGCACCGACGAACGCGCCACCGCCAGCGACGACAGCGCCGCGCGGTAGAGCACCGGCAGGCGCGCGGTCTGGTCGTCGCCGAGGCTGCGCACGCCGCGGGCTTCGCAGGTGGCGACCAGCTTCTCCAGCTCGCGCCAGCTGGCTTCGCGTTCGCGGCGGAACTGCACCGACCACAAGCCGTCGTCGCGCTGGCTCACAGCAGTTCCCTCCGCTTGATCTGCAGGTAGCGCTGCACGAGGCCGCGGCCGAGTTCGCCGACATCGGCGTCGAGCACCTGGGCGCCGGCGACCCGCAGCCGTTCGAGCACCACGGCGCGTTCCTGCCGCATCTCCTCGGCGACGACCGCGCGCTGCAGCCGCGTGTCGCTGTCGGGCGACGCGTCGGCCAGTTCGTCGAGCAGCGGATCGCGCATGGCGACGAACAGCAGCACGTGGCGCTGCGCCAGCCAGCGAACGTTGCGCAGCATCAGCTCGGCGGTCACCGAGTCGACGAAGTCGGTGAACATCACCACCAGCGTGCGCCGGCGCAGGGTCTGCAGCAGCGTCGTCGTCGCCAGCGTGAAGTTGGTCTCGGCCTCGCCGTAGTCGAGCCGGCACAGGCGCTGCTGGATCGCCGCCATCGCGTGCACCGACGCCTGCGGCGGCAACGTCAGCTGCGGCCGCTCGGCGAACGCGTAGATGCCGACGCGGTCGCCGGTGCGCAGGCCGACCAGCGCCAGCTGCAGCGCCGCGGCGATCGCGTGGTCGAGGCGCGGCATGCCGTGCAGCGGTTCGCCCATCAGCCGGCCGGTGTCGACGCACAGCATCACCGGATGGTCGCGTTCGGCGCGGAACTGGCGCGCCAGCAGCTCGCGGTGCCGCGCCGACGTCTTCCAGTCGATGCTGCGGCGGTCCATGCCGACGACGAACTCGCGCAGCGACTCGAACTCGCTGCCGTCGCCGACGAAGCGTTCGACCTTGAGACCGCCGAGGAAGTCGCGGTTGCTGACCATGCGGGCCACGGCGTCGCGCACCGCGCGCACGTCGGTGGTGACGGCGATCTCGCGCTGCAGCGGCACCACGGTCTCGGTCCACAGCAGTCCGAGCGGGCCGGTCCAGCGCAGGTGCACGGCGACCAGCGTGACGACGCCGCGGCGCTCGGGGCGCACGCGATGGGCGACCGTCACCGCCGCCGCCGGTGTGGCCGTGAACGGCGCCGTCGGCAGGTCCGGGGCCGGCCCGCGCAGTTCCAGCAGCAGCTGGCCGTCCATGGCGCGTTCGGCGGCTACGACGACGGTCAGTTCGCCATCGCGGCCGAGCGGCACGACCTCGGGCGCTGCGACGTCGACCCGCACCTGCCGCCGGCGCGGCAGCAGCACCATCTCGGCGGCGATGGCGACGACGACGCCGACGACGAACGTGATCCAGGCCAGCGACCATTGCGTGGCGCCGAGCATGCTCGGCACGGCGGCGAGCGGCAGGCCGCCGCCGAACAGCAACAGGGCGCGGCCCGTGGGACGCATCAGCGCGGCGCCTCGATGCGGCGGACGATGCGGTCGACGACGTCGGTGACGTTGGCGCCGTCGATCTCGGCCGACGGCGTCAGCACGACGCGGTGCGCCAGCAGCGGCACCGCCAGCTGCTGCACGTGGTCGGGCAGCACGTAGTCCATGCCCTGCACGGCGGCGAGCCCGCGGCAAGCGGCCGCCAGCATGTTGCTCGCGCGCGGCGACGCGCCGGTGCGCAGCGCCG
>CANGSN010000476.1 GCA_947455805.1 Planctomycetota bacterium | reverse complement strand
GGTTCGCCTGCGGCGAACCTTCAGAAGTTGATGCCCATCGTGACGTCGGCGTAGAAGGTCTGGTCGAGCATGCCTTCCGCCTCGTTGAACCCAGCCTGGCCGGTGGTCAGCGTGTAGTCGCCGGCGACGACGATGCCGGCGCGGGCCTGCAGCGAGAAGTTGTCGGTCATGCGCTGCACGATGCCGAAGTAGGCGATCGCTTCCTGCACGCGCACGTTGGCGCGCTGGTTGATCGCTTCGCTGGTGTGCACGTGGTACTCGGCGCCGGTGACGAAGCCGCCGAGCATGAAGCCGGTGCTCGGGTTCGGCCAGAACGAGATCTCGACGCTCTCGGGGGCCAACAGGTCGAAGCGGAAGCCTTCGACGATCTCCCAGCTGAAGCCCACGATCGGCAGCCACGGGGCCTCCTCGTAGACCTGGTTGTAGCGAGCGCCGAGCTTGAAGAAGAAGCGGTCGAACGTGCGGAACGTGAACTGCGCCGACGACGGGAAGTCGAAGTCCTCGTGGTGCAGCGTGTCGTCCATGTCCGACCAGATGCCCGGGTTCGTCTGCATCTCGAACAGGACGTTGCTGTCCAGGAACACGCCGAAGCCGAGCTTCACGCCGGTGTTGATCAGCGTTTCGTCACCGACGCCACCAAGGCTGCCGTTGCCGGCCGTGCCGAACGCGCTCGACGTCAGGTAGCGGCGCCCGCCGTAGTAGGCGCCGAAGATCAGGTACGACTCGGTGGAGATCAGCGCCGGGATCTCGGCATCGAAGTCGTAGCCGAGCATGTCGAAGCTGCCCGGCTCGTCCTTGATGCGACCGTTCGGGATGGCGCGCGCGCGCAGCTCGACCTGCGGGTCGTAGCGCTGGCGCAGGTTCATGAACTCGCCGTGGTGCTCGGCGAAGATCTGGCCCATCGTGTAGCGGCCGTCGTCCTGCGGCTCCTGCGCGCTGTCCAGCCACGCGGGCCGATTCAGGCTGACGCGGGGGCCGCCGAGCGTGCCGGCGGCGCTCGCGGCACCGAAGGCGCTGTTGGCGCCGTTCGTCGCGGTGGCGAGATCGAGATTCGAGGTTGGGGAAGCGGCGGCCTGTGCTGCGGAAGCTGCAGCGAGCAGGCACGCGCCGAGAACGACCCGTGCGGAGTGGTAGCGCATACGCCCTGTCTGACCGTGGTTGACCGGTGGGCGATCGTCACCAGCGAGAAGCCGGATTCAAGCGCGAACTTCGGGCCCGCCGGATGCCAGGACGGCACCGATCGGCGGTCGCCACGGACGGTCCCCGCGGGGCGCCGTCGAGCTGCACGCCCAGCAGCTCGGGTCGCCGATCACCGCTGGCAGCCGATCACCTATGGAAGCCGATCACCGCTGGAAGATCGGCAAGTACTGCTTTGGCATCTGCAGCAGGATGCAGGCGACCGCGGTCGCGAACGCGTCGCCCGGGCCGGTGTCGTTCCGCCAGCGGCCGTCGGCGGCCTGGCTCGCCAGCAGGTCCTTGCACAGCCGGGCGAACCACGTCTCCAGGCGCTTGCCGCCGGCCTGGTAGAAGGCCTGCGCCGCGTAGTAGTTGCCGTACCAGAAGTAGAAGTGCGAGCCGTAGTAGTCGGCGACGCTGCCGTACTCCTCCTGCAGGAACTCGAGCACCGGGTCGCGCAGGTCGTCGTCGTGGATGCCGGCGCTGCTGAGGGCGGTCAGCGCCGCGGCGTTGATCGCGTACTCGCGGTCCTTGTCGTAGGCGCCGCGGCCGTGGATCTTGTAGTAGAAGAGCCCCTTCGTGCGGCCGCGGGTGACGCGGCTCTGGCGCACGTAGCCGATGGCGCGGTCGATGGTCTCGGTCGGCACGCGGATGCCGATGTTGCGCGCCGCGCGCAGCGCCTGCACCTGGCAGACGGTGACCGACAGGTCGGTGTCGCGGTCGAACGGGTTGTAGCGCCAGCCGCCGTGCTGGTTCTGGCCGTCGACGATGAACGTCACCGCGCGTTCGAGGGTCGTCTTGGCGCGGTCGCTGCTGGTCATGCCGTGCACCTCGGCCAGGAACAGCGTCGCGAACGCGTGTTCGTACATGCGGGTGCCGGCGTCGCTGAGGAACCCGTCCTCCTTCTGGCACTGCAGCACGTAGTCGATCGTGCGCTGCATGCGCTCCTGGTGCGGCCCGCGGTCGGGAAGGTGGCCGCCGGCGAGGAACGCCATGCCGCACAACGCCGTGACGCCGAGGTGGCCGCGGCCCTGGCGGCGCTGTGCCTCCAGCGACATGCCGGCGGCCAGCAGCTCGTAGTTGTCCATCACCTTGTGCCCGACGTAGCCGCGCCAGCAGCCGGTGTCGCTCTGCTGGGTGGCGAGCCACGCGAGCCCGCGCTGCGCCGCGGCGTCGGCGGCTTCGGCCTGGTCGCGCCGGAACCACGCTTCGTCGTTCGGCGCCGGGCTCGCCTTCGACGGTGCTGCCGGCGCGGACGGTGCCGGCGGCAGGTCCTGCGGAGCGATCGCCAGCAACAGCATCAGGGCGAGCATGGAGCCTCCGCGCGCTCGGTGGCGCGCCGCGGCATTGTGGCGCCGGCCGGAGTGGACGGGAAGGTGTTCACCACTGGTCGGCGTGCCACAGGCCGAGCGCCGCTTCGGCCTCCGCCTTGCTCGGGTTGCACTCGACGCCGACGAATCCGCGGTAGCCGAGCTTCTGCAGTTCCTTCAGCACGCGCGGATAGTGGATCTCGCCGGTGCCGGGCTCGGTGCGGCCGGGGTGGTCGGCGAGCTGCACGTAGCCGAGCTGGTCGAAGCCGTCGTGCAGGTGGCCGCACAGGTCGCCTTCGCTGATGTGGCAGTGGTAGAGGTCCCAGTTGATCTTGACCATCGGCGAGCCGACGGCGCGGCAGATGCGCACCGCGGCTTCGCTGCCGTAGAGGCAGTGGCCCTTGTGGTCGACGCGGATGTTCATCGGTTCGAGGATCAGCATCACCTGCTCGCGCTCGGCGATGGGGGCGGCGAGCTTCAGGCCGGCGATGATCTGCTCGTGCATCTGCGCCTGCGTCATGCCCTTCACGTCGTTGCCGCCGACGACCGTCATCCTCTTG
>CANGSN010000475.1 GCA_947455805.1 Planctomycetota bacterium | reverse complement strand
TTCGGCAGCGGCGAAGGCGCGCGCGAGCCAGCGGCGTTCGGTGCGCGGCGTGTCCGTCGGCAGACCGAGCTGGGCCACGACGTCGGCGTCCGTTGGCCCGTCGTTCGCGCACAAGAACGTCGCCGGTGTCAGGTTGGCTGCGAAGAACGCATGCTCCGCGGCGTCGAGGCAAACGGTCGTCGTCGCATGGCGCCTCTGGTGCAGTTCGCGGCGCAGCCGTTCGTGCAGCACGAACGAGTCGACCGGCGGCGCTCCGAACACGATGTGGCCCATGCGATGGATGGGTCCGATCGACCCTGGCGGCCTCGTCGCTTGATCCTCGCTCGCATGCGGTTGACCGAACTCGCGGCGGCGCAGGGCCCGCGTGCACTCGCGCCAGCGGCAGCTAGACTCCTTCGCCCCCTGCCTGCGCCGACAAGGCGCCAACCTGCCTCGAGGATGTTGTTCATGTTGCGTTCTGTTCTGCTCACCGCCGCGGTGACGTCGTTGTTCGCGTCCGCGGCCTTGGCTCAGACCGTTCCCACCGGCTTCGTCATCGACACCCTGATCAGCACCGGCCTGCAATCGCCGAACGACATCGCCTTCCTGGCCGATGGACGCGTGCTGATCTGCAACAAGGCTGGCGCCGTGATGGTCTACGCCGGCGGCGCGCCGGTGACGATCGGCACCGTGGCCAACGTGCAGGGTGGTACGACGGACTCGGAGCGCGGCCTGCTGAGCGTCGTCGCCGACCCGAACTTCGCCACCAACGGCTACATCTACGTCTGGTACGCGAGCACCGCGGATGCGTTCATGCATCTCGATCGCTTCACCTGCACGGGCGACCTCAACAACCCGACCAGCACGAACCTGACGTTCGCGGCCGCCAGCCGTCGCGTGATCCTCGCCAACCCGCCGGACAGCGCGTTCAACCACAACGGTGGTTCGCTGCGTTTCGGGCCCGATGGCATGCTCTATCTGTCGATCGGCGACGACGCCAACTCGTGCAGTGCGCAGAGCACCACGTCGCAGGCGGGCTGCATGATGCGCATGAACGTGAGCACGCTGCCGGCCGGCGGCAGCACCACGGCGCCGACGTTCTCGTCGCTCGATCCGGGCAACAACCCGTTGAGCGCGAACACCGACGTCAGCCAGCTGGTCATTGCGAACGGCCTGCGCAACCCGGTCCGCTTCAACATCGACCCGGTCACCGGCAACCTCTACATCGCCGACGTCGGCCAGAACGCGGTCGAGGAAGTCGATGAATACGTCTACCCGGCCGTCGGCTCGCTGCCGTTGGTCAACTACGGCTGGCCGTGGCGCGAGGGCAACAACACCTTCAACGGCTGCGGTGGCACCGCGCCGGCGTCGGTGGCGCCGATCGTCGCCATTCCGCAGGCCGGCAGCTGGCTGTCGGTGATGTCCGGGCCGCGCTACCGCAATCTCGGCGGCCAGTTCCAGTTCGGCCCCAACTACGAAGGCAGCGTCTTCTACCTCGACTACTTCTCGGGCGAACTGCGTCGCCTGGTGAACACCGGCACGTGGGGCACGGCACCGCAGGTGCCTGGCCAGCCGAGCGCCACCAACTGGGGCACGGGCTTCACCGGCACCGTCGGCATCCAGCAGGGTCCGGACGGCGGCCTGTGGTTCGTGCAGCACCCGACGACCTACGCCAACAGCGGCGGCACCCTGAAGCGCATCCGTCCGCTCGGCCCGACCAACAGTGTGCAGGCCATCAGTGGCGGCGGCCAGGTCGGCGTCTCCGGCGAAGCGTTCGCCACGCCGCTGGTGGCGCGCGTGTTCGACACCAACGGCAACCCGCTGCCGGGCGGCACGATCAACTTCACCGTCGCCGGTGCCGCGACGCTGTCGACGACCAACCCTGTCACGGCCGACGCCAATGGCTTCGCGCAGACCACGGTGACCGCCACCGGCGGTGGCGCCATCACGGTGACGGCGGCGACGCCGAACTCGCAGACGAGCGGCACGTTCTCGCTGTTCGCGCGCCGCATCACGGTGACGCCGGCGGGCAACCTGGTGATCGTCGCGGTGACCAACACGACCACGGCGGTGCCGGCCAACGTGCCGTACGTGACGCTGGTGTCGTTCCCTGGCTCGCCGACGCTGCCGACGATCCTCGGCCCGATCTGCACCGACCCGGGCTATGCGCTGACGGTCATCCTCGAGGACGGCACGGGTGCCTTCGGTGGCGTGTCCTTCTCGGGCACCGGCTCCATCGGCAACCCGAGCAAGACCTGGCTCTACACGGTCCCGGCCGGCCTGCTGACCGGTCAGCTGATGCGGTTCCAGGCGATCGGCTTCGACCCGGTCACCGGCTGGTTCCGCACGAACTGCGAGACGCGCCAGTTCTGAACCTGGTCGCCCGCAGGGCGTCCAAGTTCAGGCGTCTCCAGCACGCCGCAACGCGGGATCCATCTGCGGCGAGGGAGCGCCATCGGCCCCGCTGCGGCGTGGCCTTCCTTGGTCGCCCGCCGGGCGACCAAGTTCAGGCGTCTCCTGTACGCCGCAACGCGGGATCCGTCTGCGGCGAGGGAGCGCCGTCGGCCCCGCTGCGGCGTGGCGAGTGGTAACGCTCCTGACGCCGCCCCGAAGTCAGGCCATCCGCGAAAGGCCCGAAGCAGTTCGAAGCGCGTCGCGAGGGCGATGCGATGGGCGGGCCGCGCGCCGTGTCGGACTTGGCCGTGCTCGCCCTTGACCGACCGCGGGGTGCTCCGCAGAATCCTCGCCCCCTTTCCCTCCCCCGATCCCCTTCTGTCGTCGATGTCGCGTCCCCTGGCGGTGATCTGCCTGGCAGCCGGCCTCGGCAAGCGCACGAAAGTGAGCTTGCCGAAGGTGTTGCTGCCGTTGTGCGGGCGCACGTTGGCGGCGTCGGCGCTGCACGCGGTGCTGCCGCTGCAGCCGGCGCGCACGGTGGTGGTGCTGCACCATCAGAAGGACAAGGTGCAGAAGTCGCTGCAGGACAGCGTCGGCGCCCTGTTCGGCGGCGACCTGTTCGGCGGTGGTCCGATCGGCAGGCTCGAGTTCGTCGACCAGGGCGCGCCGAAGGGC
>CANGSN010000474.1 GCA_947455805.1 Planctomycetota bacterium | reverse complement strand
GCGCGCAGGAACCGTGCTGTCGGCCGCCGACGTGCTACGCAGACTCGGCTTTCACGGCTCGTAGTTGGGGTGGCAGTCACCCTCGTCACGCGGATCGTCGCCGCCGCGCAGACCCCCGGAATCACGCGCTTTCAGGCAGCCGCCGACAGGGCAGGCGTTGGTTCCCGACCCGCCGGGCATGGCGGTGTCCACGCTGCGGATCGCTCGGTTCGTCGGTCGAAATCGCTGCGGATTTCTTCCTCGTCCGACGATGGCGCGCAGGCGAATCGGGAATTTTGGGTCCATGCCGTAACAGAATCGAAGGTGCAGTCTTGTTTGGGCGAGCCCGCGTGAGGGGTCTTACGCGTAGTGGTTTCGTTCCCCTTCTCTCCCAAGATCGCCTGCGGCGATCTCCGATCCTGCGATGCAACAACACCCGACACCCTTCCTCCTTATCGCCCTGGCGATTTTGCCGGTTTCTGCGGCTGCTCAGTGCCTGCAGCCGGCCCCTGGTGGCACACCGGTGACCCTGACGGCTGGCGATGGTACCTGGCTGAATCCGTTGGGATTTCCGGCCTCGGTGGTGCCCGTGGTGCCCGCGAGTGACGAAGGCCTCAGCGCGCCCATTCCCCTGGGCTTCAACTTCCCGATGTCCGGAGCGGCTGCGCCGACGTTCTCCCACGTCGTCGTCGAGTCGAACGGGATCGCCTACCTCACCAATGGAGGGCCGGTGATCACCCCACCCCACCCCGAGGGCAACTTCGGTGGCGTTTCAGGTAGTTCGCCCCGCATCGCTGCCTTCTGGGCGGATCTGGAAAATCTGGTCGGCGGATCGAACTGGTCGGTCTCGGTGGACACATCGGTGCCCGGCACCTGCACCATCGATTGGCGAAACGTCAACTTCAAGAACGTCTGGGGTTCTATTTTTGGACCGGTCTCGACTCCTCCGCAGGTCTCGATGCAGGCGCGCCTGTTCGCCAACGGCAACGTGGCGTTCTCCTACTCGGACGGATTCACGTTTCGGCACTCAGGCCCGTACGGAGGCATTTTTGCAATGACTGGCGAGGCCGGAATCATCGGGGTGTCGCCTGGCAACGGTAACCTCGAGTATGGGATTCCGCCTCAGGGCGTCTTTGGACCGTCGGACTCGTTCCCGTTCCTGAACACGACGACGACCAGCAATTCGTGGGTCGCAGGCGCCCTGGCGCCGCCCTACGCCCCCCCCACGGCCGACCTGCCCTTCCTCCTGCAAGGCCGGACCTTGTTGCTGACTTACACTGGTCAAGGTTATTCGGACACGATCACGTGCTCGGGAGCCCCTCTGGCCGCGCACACATCGTACGGCAAGGGCTGCTATGACGAGCCCGGCGAGGTCGTCTACCAGCTCTTCCCGGATGCGGCGGCAGCTTCGCTGGGTCTGCAGGGCAATGCACTGCTGATCACCCCGGTGGGTTACGGCTACGTCGGGGCATGGGTGAACGGTGGCGCCAGTGGCTACATCCCACCCAGCGCCGCGGCGACGACCTTGGTCTTGGCCGACAATGACGACGTGGTCGTGGCGCTGCCCCAGGCGCTGCCATCGCCGAAAGGTCCCGTCAACCAGGTGACCGTCAGCTCGAACGGGATCGTCACCCTCGGACCGGTCGGAAACGCGCCCGGGCAGCCTTGGCCGAACACGTTCCAGTTCCCGGTGCAGCCGGTGTCGTTTCCATTCTCGCCCCCGGGTGCCACCTCACCCGCCGGGTTGAGTAACCTGCACAATGGAACGGCGTTCTACGCATGGCACGATTACAATCCTGCCGATGGTGGGGCGGTCAAGACGGAACTGGTCAACAACGTGTTCGTGATCACGTTCCAGAACGTCGAGAATCCGCCGGTGGTGCTCACGAACCCTGGCACCGTGCAGTTCCAGCTCGACCTGGTTTCGGGCGGATGCACCATGCTGTGGACGGTGGTCGACACCAACACCGCTGGCTCGGGACTCGGCGCGTTCGGTGTCCCCGAGACCGCGCACCTCGTCGGCTGGAAGACCGGTGGTGTGGTGGCCGACAACGGCTCCGTGAACCTGGCTGGCAGTCCGGCGATCTTCACCCGAGAGAACCTGCTGCCGCCGGCTCTCGCCGCCTCGCCGCGAGCGATCTCGACGCCGACCGCCGGCAGCACGGTGACCTACAGCGCCACCAACGTGCCGGAGTTCATCCCGGGATCTGGCGTTCGTCTGGCCGTCAATGTCTTCAGCCTGAATCCGCTGCCCGCTCCGGGCGTCGACCTGGCCGTCATCGGCGCGCCCGGCTGCCGCGCCTTGGTCGCCTCGTTGGATGTGCTGCAGAACATCTCGGCTGGTTCGATCAACCTCGTGATCCCACCCGGGATCCCGGCAGGTTCGCGGTTCTACTCGCAGGTCGTGTCGCTCGTGCCGCCCGGCAGTCTGCCCAATGGCCAGAACGCGTTCGGGTTGACGCTGAGCAACGGCCTCGAGACCTTGATCAGCCCCTACTGAGTCGAGCGGGTCGATGGTCGCTGCCAGCGACCTCCGACTCGGTACTCGGCGTCTGCTCTGGGCCCGGCGGAACTTCGCACATTCGAGCGGCAGGAACGGCGTGTCGCTGCATCGGCCCCGACCGCCGCTCCTCGGCACGCGAGCTACCCAGATCGCCGACGACGCCGACACGCGGCCTTCGCGCGGTCCCCTGCTCGCGTGCCGTATGCCGGTGCGTTGTGCGCCGCTCGCGTGCGTGGCGGCTGCTGCAGGCAGTGGTGCCGTAGGCTCGGCGTCGGTCCGCCGGCAGTCTAGTAGCCGTCGCCGTCGTCGTCGTCCGGCGCGCACGGCATGCCGCCCTTGCTCTTCACGCCGGCGTCCTTCGCGTGCATGTAGGTCGGATCGCCGCGCCGCGGCCCACGACCGTTCGCCGCCGCCCGCTTCGCATCCATCGCCACCTTCGGCGGATTGGCCGGGATCAGGCACTGCGGCCCCGAACCGATCAGGTCCTTGCGGCCGGCTTCGACCAGCGCCTTGTGCACGACGAACCAGTTCTCCGGCTTGAAGTACTGCATCAGCGCGCGCTGCACCTCG
>CANGSN010000473.1 GCA_947455805.1 Planctomycetota bacterium | reverse complement strand
GTCGGCATCGCCAGCAGGCCGCTGCACAACGCCAGCACGACCAGCACCGCGGTCGGCTGCGCCGGTCCTTGCCCGAGCCAGAACAGGCCGAGCGCACCGAGCAGGGCCGGCGGCACCAGCACCAGCAGCAAAGCACGCGGCCCACGATCGGCGAACGGCCCGGCCAGCAGCACGCCGACGCCGCTGACCAGCGGCAGCAGCGCACTGCTCTGCACGGCGTCTTCGGCGCGCATCGCCGCCACTTCGACCAGCAGCACCGGCGACCAGAACGACAGCGACTCGCGCACGATCGCCAGCGCCACGTTCATGCCGGCGAGCCAGCCCATCGCCCGCCACGAGGCGCGTTCGGCCTGCCCGTCGGTCGCCACAGCCACGACGTCGGCACCGCGCGGCGCGGCGTTGCCGTTCGCTCTCGCGGTGGCGAGCAACCGCCGCTGCCGCAGCAGCAGGAACATGCCGCCGCTGAGCACAGCTCCCGCGCACAGCCCGAGCGCCGCCGTGTGCAGCACCTCGGGCGCGCGCCCGCCGCGTTCGATCACCAGCGCCAGCAGCGCGCGCACCGCCGCGTCGCCGAGCAGGTAGCTCTGCGACAGGAACGCCATCACCGTCGCCAGGCGATGGCGCGGCACCAGGTCCTGCACGATGTGGCCGAGTGCAGGCCACGCCAGCGCCAATACCAGCATGCCGACGACGCGGCAGACGGCGAACGGCCCCGGCGTGGTGCAGGCGGCGGCTGCGAGTTCGGCGACGCAAGCGGTGGCGAGCGCACCGACGAACAAGCGGCGACCGCCGAGCCGTTCGGCCAGCGCCCCGCCGACGAACTTGCCGAGCGCGTAGACGAACAGGCCGAGCGAGGCGATGTCCGGCAAGGCCGCGGCCATCGCCGCCGACGCGGCGTCGCCGTTCCACAGCGGCCCGAGCACGGCGAGGTCGGCGCGGTGGAAGTAGCTGCAGGCGTAGCCGACGAACAGGGTCGCCAACGTGGCGAACGGCAAGCGGGCGTCGTGGGTCGGCGCAGCGGACGGCACGACCGCATCATGCAGCGAGCGAACGGCGCATTGCCAGCGCGCTGGTGTCCAGCCCCCGCAGCGCGTAGGAAGACCGCGCGAGCAAGCACGCTCGCAGCTCCTGCATGACGACGCTTCGCTGGACGGCCCCGCCGGGCATCCGTGGTCTGATCTTCGACTGCGACGGCACGCTCGCCGACACCATGCCCGCCCACCACTGCGCCTGGGTCGCGATGCTGCAGCCGCACGGCATCGCATTCCCCGAGGACCGCTTCTACGCGATGGGCGGCATGCCGACCGCGCAGATCATCCGCGTGCTCGCCCAAGGCGCCGGCGTCGCCGTGCACGACGTCGATGCGATGGTGCACGAGAAGGAACGGCTGTTCCTGCAGATGCTCGACGCGGTGCAACCGATCGCGCCGGTCGTCGCCATCGCCAACGCCTACCGCAACGTGCTGCCGATGGCGGTCGCCAGCGGCGGCTACCGCGACGTCGTCGGCCGCACGCTCGATCGCCTGCAGCTGCGCACGTGGTTCCAGACGATGGTCACCGCCGAGGACACGCAGCGGCACAAGCCGGAGCCCGACGTGTTCCTCGAGGCGGCGCGGCGGCTCTCGGTGGAACCGGCGGCTTGTGCGGTGTTCGAGGACACCGAGCTCGGCCTCGAAGCGGCGCGACGCGCCGGCATGCTCGGCCTCGACGTGCGGCCGTGGGGCAAGGTCTGATCGCGGCCCGGTGCGCGCCGGCGAGCACGACGCCCGTCGCGTGCGCTACGGGCGCACGATGCCGCCGACGACCGGGCTCGTCTGCAGCGGCGCATTGCCGTCGGCAACCAACTGCAACCACAAGGACAAGCCAGCGGTGCCCGGCGGGACAGCGCCACCACCGGCCCGAAGATCTCCTCCTGGAACACGCGCATCTTGTCGTGCCCCTGGAAGATCGTCGGCTGCACGTGGAAGCCGTTCGCCAGTTCGCCCGGCAGCTTCGCGCGCTCGCCGCCGCACAGCACCTTCGCCCCTTCCTTCCGGCCGATGTCGAAGTAGCTGAGGATCTTCTCGACCTGCTCCATCGACGCCTGCGCGCCGATCATCGTCGCGGTGTCGAGCCGCGATCGCCATGCCGACGCCGGGTGTGCCGACGTCGGACCTGCGCACCCTGGCAATGGCCAGAACGGCACGATGTTCGACATCGTCAACCTGTCGACCGCCCCGCGCACGATCCTGTCGTTCGACCAGTGCTTCTTCAGCGGCACCTCGGACAACATCGAGATCTACACCAAGACCGGCACGTCGTCGGGCTTCGAACTGAACAGCGCCGCCTGGACCCTGGTCGGCTCGGCCACCGGCGTGCCGCACGGCGTCGCGCCGACGCTCGACCCGCTGCCGATCGCGGTCAACGTGACGATCCCGGCCGGCGCGACGCAGGCCTTCTACGTGACGACGACCGGCGGCACGGTCGCCTACACGACCGGCACCGCGCAGTTCGGCACGGTCATCGGCACCGACGGCATCCTCGAGGTGCGCGCCGGTGCTGGCATGGTCTACCCGTTCGCCGGCACCTTCGGCCTGCCGACCGCCGGCCGCTTGTGGAACGGCCAGGTGACGCACTGCGGCTTGGGCACGATCGCGACCAACACCACGCTCGGCCAGGGCTGCGAGCGCAAGTTCAACTCGGTCTACCAGCTGTTCGGCAACGCCACGGCCGCCGGCCCGGCGCTGACCGGCAACGCGCTGCAGCTGGTGCCGACCGGCACCGGCTACGTCGCCACCTGGATCCCGGGCGCAGCCTCGGCGCTCTACGTGCCGCCCGTCACCGCCACCCAGCTGGCCACCGGCGACGACGGCGTCGCCAACTACACGACGGTGGCCGCGCCGTTCCCGTCGCTCACCGGCCCGCAGCCGACGCTGCAGGTCAGCGGCAACGCGATCGTCGCCTACGGCGCGACCGCGATGGACTACCCGGGCACGCAGTCCTACCAGCCGACGTCGAACGGCTTCCTCAACAGCACGCTCGGCGGCTTCTACGCCTGGCACGACTACAACCAGT
>CANGSN010000472.1 GCA_947455805.1 Planctomycetota bacterium | reverse complement strand
TCGCGCGCGCGATCGCCATCAGGCCCCCGCCGCGCTCGCCGTCGGCCGCACGCGCATGCAGGCGAGGCCGAGCGCGTAGACACCCAGCGCGGCGTAGAACACGTTCGAGAAGCCGATGCCCATGCTCAGCACGATGCAGAACAGCGAGCCGAACACCGAGAAGAACGCGTTGATCGCCCAGCCCCACGGCACGAGGCGCGGGCACTGTTCCTGCATGATGCGCATGCCCGACGGGAACGGCATGCCGAGCACGAGGCCGGTCGGGATGAGCAGCAGCACGACCACCAGCATGCGCGCCCACAGCGGGATGCCGAGCAGCATCGGCAGCAGGAAGTTCACCGCCAGCACGTCGATCAGGACGACGACGACGATGCCGAGCAGGATCCACCGGATGTGCTGCTGGCGCACGACCGCGATGCGACCGGCGAGCAGCGAGCCGGTGCCGGCGGCGGCGAGCAGGCTGGTCAGCACGACCGACAGCGCGTAGGTCGGGTGGCCGAGGAAGATCACCAGCTTCTGCATCAGCGCGACCTCGACCAGCATGAAGCCGAGGCCGAGCGCCGCGAAGTAGAGGAAGTAGCGCCAGGCGCCAGGCGAACGCTCGCCTTCGATGCCGAGCTTGACCAGCGGCAGCAGGATCATGATGCCGGCCATCAGGAGGATGCCGATCATCGAGAACAGCAGCACCGCGTGGCCGACCGGGAAGTCGGTGTGGTAGGTGAACAGCCGGTCGCCGCCGGCCTCGCCGCCGCTGCCGAGCCGCGGCAGCAGCGCACTCCAGCGGTAGTAGTTGAAGAAGAACGGCTGGTCGTCGGTCGACGGCGACACGTCGAACTCGTAGTCGGCGAGGAAGTCCTCTCGCTCGCTCTCGCCACCCCGCAGCAACGTCCGGAACTTCTGCTTCGTCTCCTTCAGGTAGTTCGTCAGCTCGAGGATCGTGCCGCGCGACGCCTCGACGACCTGCATCGCCGCCGGCGCCAGCTCGGGCGTGCGCAGGAACTCGGGCAGCATCGACTCGAACACCTTCTCGCCCATGCCGACGTGCGCCGCGATCACCTGCAGGCCGTCGAGCGCGTCGCTGAGCTTCGCCGGATCGGCGGCGACCGTCGGCAGCAAGCGGCGCGCGTCGTTCTCGAGCTGGGCGCGGATCAGGAAGAAGTTGCTCGGCTCCGGCTCGATCGCCTGCGTGGTCGGCGCCAGCGGGTCGTAGACGAGGCCGGCGAAGCCTTCGCGCATCGCGAAGTCGCGCAGCGCCTGGATCTCCTCGGTGGTGAACGGGCCGCGCTTGAACATCGTCGACGCCCAGCCGCCGCCCTGGAACACGCAGACGTGCGAGGCCGGATCGGCGACGCCCAGTTCGCGCAGCGCGGTGACCGCGATGTTGGCGAGGCGCAGCGTCTCGCGCGGCTTCTTCGGCATCATCTCGATGAAGCGCGACCAGGTGGCGATGCCGCCGTCGTTCAGGTGCTCGTAGAAGTCCTTCACCGCCTGGACGGTGTAGAGGTAGCTCTCCGACAGCGTGTAGGCGCCCGTGCTGAGCGCCGTGTACGAGTCGACGCCGCTCATCTGGATGCTGTCGTACTTGGTGTCGTGCGAACGCAACCAGGCGCGGCCTTCGCTGTTCACCAGCTCGATCCGATCCTTGTGCGGACCGGCCGGGTCGAACAGGCGGCCGATGTAGTCAGCGTAGCGATCGGTGACCATGTCGATCATCGCGCTGTTCAGCTCGACGGCGGTGACGTGCTTCGCCCCGTTGGCGAGCGCCACCATGACGTCGACGCCGCCGCCGACGCCGATGACCATGACCTTCAGGTCCTTGCGGCCGGAGGCCTTGTGCGCGACGTACGGCGAAGCCGCCTGCGTGTCGTCGAGGAACGGGAACTTCGACAGGTCCGAGCCGCCTTCGAACAGCATCGTCGGCGCGGTGCCGTCCTGGCCGACGCCGCGGCCCATGATCGACATCTTGTCGACGCGCCCGAAGTCGCCGCCGATCATCGGGTTGGTCGGCATGCTGAACGCGACCTGCACCTCGGCGGTGGCGCTGTACAGCTTGTCGATCTTGCCCAGCGCCGGGTTCTGCTGGATCAGGATCTCGGGAACGTTCGCCTCCTTGCCCGGCGCGTACGGCACGCGCCAGTCGAGCCAGCCGCCGGCGAAACCGACGCCGAGCACGCCGGCCAGCAGCGTCGCCGGCAGGCTGAGCACGCGCCAACGCGACAGGCCCTCGCCGAAGCTGAAGAACAGCGAGGCCAGCACGCCGAACGCACCGGCGATGACGACCGTGGCGGTGCTGCCGAACGACTTCATCAGCAGCGCACTGAGTGCAGCACCGATGGCGCTGCCGACCAGGTCGCCGCAGTAGAGGCCGTTCACGTTCTTGACGTGGCGCGTGAGTGCTAGGCCGATGCCGAGGCCGCCGAGCAGGAACGGCACGAAGATGATCAGGAAGATCAGCGCGAGGCCGAGGCTCTCCTGCGGCCGCTCCCAGATCGCCAGGCTGTCGATGGGCACCAACGTCGCCAGGCAGAACGCCAGCACGACGCTGAAGCCGTAGGCGGCGCTGACCCAGACCAGCGCGCGGTCCGCCTGCCTCTCGTTCTCGCCGAACCGCGTCGCCGTCATCAGGCTGCCCGACGCCCCGAAGCCGAGCAGGCCGATCGAGATCACCATGTAGGTGAAGTGGTGCCACATCATGATCGCGAACACGCGGGTGAGCGCGATCTCGAACATGATGACCGACAGGCCGAGGCAGAAGATGCCGGCGAGGGTCGACTTCGGGGTGCGTTGCATGGGCTGGTACGGACGGCTCGGCGCACGCGCCGACCGGGTCCGACGGGCGAGGATTCTCGGCGCGTCGGAAAGGGTATCCAACGACAAACTCATGCCGGGCAGGAGCTTCACGCGCGACGCGAACCGCCGATGGCATCGCGCTGCGTTCGGGAAGAACTGCTCCGGGGGCCACACGCCGAACGCGCCGGGCTCGATGCCGGCGGAGATCAGCCCGCCGCTTCGCCGAGGCCGCCGAGGTCGACGGTCTCGTCGTCGCGCCGCGGCTCGAG
>CANGSN010000471.1 GCA_947455805.1 Planctomycetota bacterium | reverse complement strand
GGCCGTCCGGCACAACGCCGACCGACCGCATTGGCCCGCCGACCGCACCGGACGGGCTCGGCCGCCCCTCACGACGGCGCCCACCCGCGCGGCGCCGCGCCCGCCTCAGGCGAAGAAGTCGTTGCCCTTGTCGTCGACGACGAGGAACGCCGGGAAGTCCTTCACCTCGATCCTCCACACCGACTCCATGCCGAGATCCGCGTAGTCGAGCACCTCGACCTTGGTGATCGAGTCCTGTGCCAGGATCGCCGCCGGGCCGCCGATCGAGCCCAGATAGAAGCCCGAGTACTTCTTGCAGGCGTCGGTCACCTGCTTGCTGCGGTTGCCCTTCGCCAGCATGACGAACGAACCGCCGGCCTGCTGGAACGCGTCGACGTAGGCGTCCATGCGCCCTGCGGTGGTTGGGCCGAACGAGCCCGACGCCATGCCCTTCGGCGTCTTCGCCGGCCCCGCGTAGTAGACGACGTGGTCCTTCATGTACTGCGGCAGGCCCTGGCCCTGGTCGAGGCGCTCCTTCATGCGCGCGTGCGCGATGTCGCGTGCCACCACCATCGGGCCGCTCAGCGAGAAGCGCGTCTTGATCGGGTACTTGCCGAGCAGCGTGCGGATCGCCGCCATCGGCTGGTTGAGGTCGATCTTGACGACCTCGCCGGCGAGCGCGCCTTCGTCGATCTCGGGCAGGAAGCGCGCCGGGTTCGTCTCCAGCTGCTCGAGGAACACGCCGTCGGCGGTGATCTTGCCCTTCGCCTGCCGGTCGGCGCTGCACGACACGCCGATGCCGACCGGGCACGACGCGCCGTGGCGCGGCAGCCGGATCACGCGCACGTCGTGGCAGAAGTACTTGCCGCCGAACTGCGCGCCGATGCCGTTCTTGCGGGTGATCGCCAGCACCTTCTGCTCGAGCTCGAGGTCGCGGAAGGCGCGGCCTTGCGCATTGCCGCTGGTCGGCAGCGCATCGAGGTAGCGCGCACTCGCCAGCTTCACCGTCTTCAGCGTGAACTCGGCCGACATGCCGCCGATGACGATCGCCAGGTGGTACGGCGGGCACGCCGCGGTGCCGAGCTTCTTCGTCTCCTTGTCGACGAACGCCAGCAGCGACTTCTCGTTCAGCAGCGCCTTCGTCTCCTGGAACAGGAACGTCTTGTTCGCCGAGCCGCCGCCCTTGGTCAGGAACAGGAACTCGTACTCGTCGCCTTCCTCGGCGTAGAGCTCGATCTGCGCCGGCAGGTTGTCGCCGGTGTTCTTCTCCTCGTACATCGTGACCGGGGCCATCTGCGAGTAGCGCAGGTTGGTCTCGGTGAACGTGCGGTGCACGCCTTCGCTGATCGCCGCGTGGTCGTCGCCGCTGGTCCACACCTGCTGGCCCTTCTTGCCGATCACGATCGCCGTGCCGGTGTCCTGGCAGCTCGGCAGCACCATGCCGGCGGACACGTTGGCGTTCTTCAGCAGCTGCAGGGCGACGAAGCGGTCGTTCTGCGACGCCTCGGGGTCCTGCAGGATCGCGCGCAGCTGCTCGAGGTGGCCCGGCCGGAACAGGTGGCTGATGTCGCGGATCGCCGCGAACGTCAGCAGCTTCAGCGCCTCGGCGTCGACCTCGAGCACGCGCTTGCCGCCGAAGTCCCGCACGCGCACGTGGTCGCGGGTCAGCAGGCGGTAGGGCGTCGGGTCGTCGCCGAGTTCGAACAGCGGTTGGTACGAGAACGGCATGCAGCCAGCTTCGCGCGGCGCCGGACGCGATTCCAGCGAGCCGATCGGCGCGAGCGCGCGATCACTTCGCGGCCGGCCGGAAGCGCGCGAGGCAGGCGGCGGCCACCGCGTCGCACGCCGCTGCACCATCGCCGTGGTTGCACGTCACCAGCACGCCGAACTTCGCCTCGGGGGCGAGCCAGGCGACGCACATCCACATCGTATTGCTGCCGTTGTGGGTCACGATCGGGCCCGGCGCCCACGGCCGCTTGGTGATCGCCCAACCGAGCGCGTAGTCGCCGCCGGGCCACGGCGTGTGCAGTGCCGCCAGCGACTCGTTGCGCAGCAGCGGTTCCTGCGGCTGCACGCCGAGGTGCAGTGCTGCGAACTTCGCCCAGTCGCGCAGCGTCATGTGCGCGGTGCCGGCCGGGCCGAGCGAACTCGGGTTGTCGCCGAACTGCGCCTCGCACTTCTTGCCTTTGCCGGTGTGGCCCCACGGCTGCGTCGTCGCGTCCTTGTCGCCCGGCATGCCGAAGCCAGCACTGGTGATGCCGAGCGGCGCGAACAGTTCGCGCTGCATGCGCGCGGCCCACTCGCCAGCGGTCGCCGTGTTCGCGACGTCGGGTTTGCCCGCCTCCGGCTTGCCCGCGTCGGCCGCGAGCGCCGGCAACCGTTCGAGCATCGCCCCCGCGACCATGTAGCCGGCGTTGCTGTAGAGGAAGCGCGTGCCCGGCGGCTTGCCGGGCGCCTTCGCCAGCATCGTCGCCGCGACCTCGCTGCGCGCCGCCGCGTCGCTGCCGTCGTACTCGAACAGCCGCGCCCACAACTTGCCCGGCGGGTTGCCGAGGAGCGACGAACGATGCGTCAGCAGTTGCTGCAGCGTGATACCCTTCGCGTCCGCGTGCATGCCGGCGGCGAGGTCGGGCAGGCCATCGGCGACCGTCGTCGTCCACGCCAGCTGGCCGCGTTCGACGTAGCGCGCCAGCAGCGTCGCCGTCATCGCCTTCGTGCACGAACCGAGGTGCCACTGGTCGTCCACTGTGACCTTGGCCTCGTGGCCGATGCGCCGGATGCCGTCGACGCCGAGCGCCACCAGCTTGCCGTCGAAGAGCACCGCGATCCCGAGTGCCGGCACGTCGTGCTTTGCGCGGATCGGCGCCAGCAACTCGGCGAGGTCCTGCAGCGGTGCTGCTGCCTCCTGCGCCGGCAACAGCGAGGCGAGCAACGCGGGAAGGGCAGAGACGACCAACGCGCGCCAGGAGTGGAGCAGCATGGTGGCAGCGTGCCCGCCGCGGACCGCAGCGTCCACCGAGGAGCCGAAGCCGCGCTACTTCCCGCCGCTGGCACCCTGCTTCTCGGCGCCCCGCTGCTTTGCGCGCGC
>CANGSN010000470.1 GCA_947455805.1 Planctomycetota bacterium | reverse complement strand
GGATCGGCTCGCCTACACCCGGCAGTGCGCCGAGATCGCCGCCCTGCTGGTGCCGGCCGGCAGCGAGGTGCCGCTGTCGACGCTGCCGCTCGGCTACCGCGGTCCCGGCGATGCCCCGGCGGACCTGCGGGTGATGGCGCGCAACCTGGCGCGCTGCGCGTCGGCGTTCGCGGCGATCGAGCAGCGCACCGGCGTCTGCTGCGTGCTGGCGCTCGAACCGGAGCCCGACTGCCTGCTGGAGACCGCGGCGGCGACGGCGGCGTTCCTCGAGCGCTGGCTGTTCGACGAAGGGGCGTGGACGACGGTGCCCGAACGCGTGCTGCGCCGGCACCTCGGCGTCTGCGTCGACCTGTGCCACCTCGCGGTCGTCGGCGAAGAGCCGCTGCACGCACTCGCCGACCTGCGTGCGCGCGGCATCGCGGTGCCGAAGATCCAGGTGTCGGCGTGCCTCGAACTGCGCCATCCGAGCGCGCTCGACCGGCTGCTGGCGTTCGCCGAGCCGCGCTACCTGCACCAGACGGTTTCCCGGAGCGGCGTCCGCGCGCTCGACCTGCCCGACGTCGCGCGGCGCCGCGCCGAGTTCGTGCGGCCCGACGCCGGCGTCGTGCGTTCGCACTACCACGTGCCACTGTTCTGGGACGACGCAGGCGCACTCGGCTCGACGCAGCGCGAGGTCGCGCGCGTGCTGCGTGCACTCGCCGCCGGCCCGGCCTCGCTGCCGTTGCTCGAGGTCGAGACCTACACGTGGAGCGTGCTCGGCGACTTCGCCGGGCGGGCACCGTTGCATCGCCACCTGCAGCGCGAACTCGACCAGGTCGCTTCCTGGCTCGCGGCGCCGGCTGCCGCTCCGTAGCTTCCGCCGTCCGACTCCACCGATGATCCATCTGCGTTCCGTCCAGAAGAGCTATGCGCGCGGCGAACAGCGCGTGCTGGCCTGTGCCGTCGACCGCCTCGACATCGCCGCCGGCGAACAGGTCGCGCTGATCGGCCGCAGCGGCACCGGCAAGACCACGCTGCTGCACATCCTCGCCGGCATCCTGCGGCCCGATCAGGGCGAGATCGAGGTCGCCGGCGCGCGCCTCGACGGCATGAGCGAATCGGCGCGCGATCGCCATCGCGGCCAGCACATCGGCATGGTCTACCAGACGTTCAACCTGCTGCAGCCGTTCACCGCGCTCGAGAACGTGCTGCTCGGCGCGTTGTTCGGCCGTGGCGCCGGCCACGACGCGAAGCGGCGCGCCGAAGCGCTGCTGCAGCAGGTCGGCCTCGGCGAACGCATGCACCATCGCCCGGGCCAGCTGTCGGTCGGACAGGTGCAGCGTGTCGCCATCTGCCGCGCGCTGGTCAACGATCCGGAGCTGATCCTGATGGACGAGCCGCTCGGCAACCAGGACCGCGCCACCGGCGGCCAGGTGCTCGACCTGCTGCTCGACATCGCGCGCAACGGCGGCAAGACCGTGGTCATGGTGACGCACGATCCGGAGTCGGCGAAGCGCATGCAGCGCACGGTCGACCTGGCGACGCTGCGTTCGGACCTCGGGGCTGCGGCGGCGGCAAGCCACGGGGGGCGCGCATGAAGCTGTGGTCGATCAGCCTGCGCAACCTGCGCGTGCGCCTCGTCGCCACCGTGCTGACGATGGTGTCGATCGTGCTCGCCACCGCGCTCTACGCGGCGATCCTGACGATGTCGGAGCAGACCGAAGCGCGCTACAAGGGCAGCATCGGCGGCTTCCAGGCGGTGGTGGGGCCGAAGGACGCCAGCCAGCTCGAGGTCGTGCTGAACACGATCTTCAACGTCGACGTCGCACCGGGCCTGTTCCCGCTGCGCATCTGCAGCGAGCTGCGTTCGGGCAAGTCGGCGGGGCGGCGCACGCAGGTGCGCTACGCGATCCCGCAGGCGCGCGGCGACAGCGTGAGCCGCTTCAACTTCCCGGTGATCGGCACCATCGACGAGATGTTCAGCCGCTTCGAGTGGCAGTATGACGGCGAGAAGCGCGAACCGCTGCGGTTCCAGGCCGGGGAGCCGTTCGTGTACGCCTACGACGAACTGCTGCAGCTCGCCGACGGCCTCGCCGCCTACGAGACCGGCAAGCGCACCGAAGCACCGGAGCCGCGGCCGGGGCGGCCGCTGATCCAGCCACAGTGGAAGAAGGCCGTCGTCGGCGCCCGCGTCGCGCGCACGCTCGGGCTCGGCCTCGGCGGCACGATCACGCCGGTGCACGGCAAGTTCGGCGAGTTCGGCTACCACGAGCATCCGGAGGCGACGTGCGAGGTCGTCGGCATCCTGGCGCCGACCAACTCGCCGCTCGACACGACGATCTTCCTGCCGATCGGCCTGCACTACCTGATCGACGGCCACGAAGGCGGCGTGTTCCTGGTCGAGACCCCGCCCGGCAAGACGCCCGACGACGCCAAGAAGCTGCCGGTGGACGCCGGGCGCATCGGCCTGACGGCGATCGTCGTCGACCCGAAGGACCACTTCGGTGCGCGCCTGCTGCGGCAGGAGTTCAGCAGCAAGGAAGCGCAGGTCGCCTGGCCGGCCGACGTGATCCCCAAGTTCCTGCAGCAGGTCGGCAACGCCGCCGACGCGCTGGCGGTGATCGCGTGGCTGGTGCTGCTGGTCGCCGCGATCTCGATCACGGTCGCCATCTACAACACGATGAACGAACGCCGTCGCGAGATCGCGATCATGCGTTCGCTCGGCGCCCGCCGCTTCCAGATCCTCGCCATCATCGTCGGCGAGGCAGCGCTGCTGTCGTGCTTCGGCGCCTTGCTCGGGCTCGTCGCCTGCCACGGCGCGATGTTCGCGCTGCAGGGCGTCGTCGAGGACGCGACCGGCGTCTACCTCGAGTGGGCGCAGTTCCGCGCCTGGGAGGCGTGGCTGCTGCTCGGTGTCACCGGCCTCGGCGCGTTCGCGGGCCTGCTGCCGGCGATCAAGGGCTCGATGACGCAGGTGGCCGACAACCTGGCCCAGAACTATTAGGTACGGCGAGGGGACGGGCCTCGACCGTCCGGTAGGAGCCGGCGACCGCAGCGGTCGCGGCTCAACGACGAAGACGCCGGCTTCGTTTCC
>CANGSN010000469.1 GCA_947455805.1 Planctomycetota bacterium | reverse complement strand
CGCTTCCAGGATGCGCTGTTCGGGCCGGCGTTCTTCGGCGTGCTGCTGTGGCAGCGGCGATGGGGCGCGGCCGCGTGGTTCGCGCTCGGCTGCCTGCCGGGGATCCTGGCGCAGGGGCTCAGCGACCTAGCCGTGCACGGCGTGTTCCTCGGCTCGTTGTGGCGCTACTTCGCCAGCAACCTCGGCGACAACGACGCGGCGAACGCGTGGCGCGGCCAGCCGCTGTTGTTCTACGTCTACGCCGGCTGTGTGCCGGTGCTGGCGCTGCTGCCGTGGCCGTCGCTGTGGCGCGCGGCGATCGCGCGTCTGCGCGCCGGTGCCGCCGTCTTCCCGGCGGCGCTGGTCGGTGGACTGCTGCACGTCGGCGCGCACAGCTTCATCACGCGCAAGGCGCTGCGCTTCGAGTATCCGGCGTTGGCGCTGCTGCTGGCCGTGGTGGTGGCCGGGCTGCCGGCGGTGGTGGGGTGGGCGGCGCGTATTCACACGGCGCTGCTGCTCGCCGTGCATCTCGGCTGGTGGACGCTGGCGTCGTTCTGGTTCGGCAACGCCGGCGCCGTGCGCCTGGCGAACTGGTTGCGCGAGCAGCCGGAGTGGCGCGGCGCCGTGTGCGTCGTCGACGGCGACGCGACCACGCTCGGCGGCTTCTTCTACGCGCGGCCAAGGCACGATGCGGTGCGCAAGCTGCCGCGCGGCGAACTGGCGGCGGCGAACGGAGCCGACATACCCTTCGTGGTGTCCTTGCGCGAACCGCTGTCGCCAGCGCAGCTCGCCGAACTCGGCGGCTTCGAACTGGCTGCCTCGTTCGCCGGCACGCTCGACCTGCGCAAGGGCGAGCGCCGGTTCGTCTACCGCCGGCGGTGAACGCCGGCCGCGGCGCTCACTCGTGGCCTTCGGACTTCTTCGGCTCTTCGGCCTTCGGCGCGTCCTTCTTCGGGGCCTCCTTCGCGGCCGGCTTGGCGTCGGCTTCCGTCGCGCGCTTGGTGAGCGTGGTGTTCTTGATCTTCATCGGCACGGCCATGCCCTGCATGGACATCTCGGCCTCCATCGTGCCTTCCATGCGGCTCTCGATCAGGAAGCCGTCCTTGCGCGAGATCTTCTGCTTCCCGGTGGTCTTGCCGTTGCTGATCTTCATCGACTTCAGCATCGCCGCCATCGGGTTGTCGTCGTCCTCGCCCGCCGTGGGCTCGACCTTCTCGATCTTGCCGGACGTCTCGGTCTCGAACATGTCGGCGTCGACCAGGCTCAGCGTCAGCTCGGCGACCGTCTTGGTCGGCATGCGGCCGTTGCGGCCGCCGTCCTCGTGGGCCCACTTGCCGCCCTTCGCCATGGGCTTCTCGGGCAACTGGCCGAAGGCGCCTTCGACCATCTGCTTCAGCTGCGCTTCGTCGAGGCCGCCGTCGTCCTCGCCCTGCTTCATGATGTCCTTCGCGTCGACGAGCTCCAGCATGCGGCCGTTCGGGCTCGCCTTCGCCGTGAACTTCTTGCCGGCGCCGGCCTGCAGCGACTTCAGCATGTTCACCAGCATGCCGCCGGTCGGGTCGTCCTCGGGGGCCTCGGTCTCCTTGGTGGAGTCGAACTCCATGTCGTCCATGTTCGGGTTGCTGATCGTGCCGAACACGCGCGCCACGAGCACGGACACTGTCATGTTGCCCTTGTCGTCGACGTCGTCGACGGTCAGGTGGAGCACGCGCTTGGTCGACTGGGCACTCTCCATCTCCTGGCCCATGACTTCGAACGTCTGCGACAGCTGCTGCTCGACGAGCAGCCAGACCGAACTGCCTTTCTTGGCGGTGCTGCGCAGGTCGACTTCTTGCGCGGCGAGGGGGGCGAGGAGGAGGAGGGGGAGAAGGAGACGGGATGGGCTGCGGAACATGGCGCCCATTGTGGCCGGACGGCCCTGCATTTCCTTCATGCTGCGTTCGGCGGCCCTCGCCAGCGGCCGTTCCGGGCCCTGGCTCAGAGGCTGAGAGAGAATCCTCTCGAAGCCTCCGCGCGGCTGCGAACGCAGCCGCCAAACATGCTGCTGAGAGCCCGTAGCATGATTCCTTCTCGGGCTCTCAGCCGTCGAGCCGGAAGCCGATGCCGCGGACCGTGTGCAGGTGGCGCGGGTTCGCCGGGTCGACCTCGAGCAGCTTGCGCAGCCGCAGCACGACGTTGTCGAGCGTGCGCACGGTGGTCGCCGCCGAGCTGCCGAACAGGTGCTCGACGACGGTGCGCCGCGCGACGACGGTGCCGAGGTGGCCGGCAAGCAGCTTCAGCAGCTTGGTCTCCGTGGTCGTCAGGTCGACCTCCTGGCCGTCATGGCAGTGCGCCTTCATCGCCCGGAAGTCGACGCGGTTGCCGCCGAAGGCCAGCGTGTCGCTGCCGGCCGTCGGCGCCGGGCGTCGACGCAGCAGCGCGTCGACGCGCAGCAGCAGTTCGCGCAGGTTGAACGGCTTGGTCAGGTAGTCGTCGGCCTGCAGCTCGAGTCCGCGGATGCGGTCCTGGTCGGCGGCGCGCGCGCTGAGGATCAGCACCGGCGTGTGGTCGCCGGCGGCGCGCAGCTGGCGCAGCACCTCGAAGCCGTCCATGCCGGGCAACATGACGTCGAGGATCAGCAGGTCGATGCCGCCCTTCTTCATGCGCTCGAGCGCCCGCGGTCCGGTGAACACGTGCTCGGCGTGGTACGACTCGAGCGTCAGGTTGTCGCAGACCATCTCGCCGAGGGCGCGTTCGTCTTCGGCGACCAGGATCCAACGGCTCATGCAGCACTCCGCAGGGGCAACAGGACGGTGAACACACTGCCGCGATCGCGGCCGTCGCTGGCAGCATGCACGTTGCCGCCGTGGGAGAGGACCAGTTCGCGCACGAGATGCAGGCCGAGGCCGGTGCCGCCGCTGGCGGTGTCGCTGCCGCGCCAGAACGCGTCGAACGCGTGCGCCAGTTCGTCGGGGTCCATGCCGCGGCCCTGGTCGCGCACCTCGATGCGGGCGCGTTCGCCGTCGGTCGCCAACTGCACGCGCACGGTGCTGCCCGGCGCGCTGTACTTGACCGCGTTGTCGAGCAGGTTGCGCAGCACCAGCTGGATCCCAGCACCGTCGCG
>CANGSN010000468.1 GCA_947455805.1 Planctomycetota bacterium | reverse complement strand
TGCCGGCCGCCGTCGCCGCATAGGCATGGCCGCCGAGCACGCGCACGTTCTGGCCGGCGCGGCCCTGGTTGCCTTCCTGCGCGCCGACGGTCAGCGACAGGATGCGGTCGCCGCCCCTGCCGCCATTGCCGCCGAACGGGCCACCGAGCGCGCCCTCCTGCCCCGGGTTGTTGGTCGCCTGCGGCATCGTCGCGAGGCTCCTGCCCGCGACGACGATCTCGCCGAGCACGTCGATCTGCCCAGCGACGGTCAGCTGCGGCGCGCTGGTGCCGACGAAGAACAGCCGCACGTCGCTCGGCACGACGAACGACGACAGGAAGAAGCGGCCGTCGGTGATCGCCAGCGCACTGCCGGTGCTGGTGTCGCTCGCCGGCACCACGGTGTCGTCGCAGTCGCAGACGAACACGCGCTTGCCGGCGACGACCGGCGGCGTGCCCGGCTCGCACCATTCGAGGCGGAACGGGCCGTGCCGGCCGTCGCCACCGATCGCCGCGAACTGCACTTCGCCGGCCAGGACGCGCCCCGCCGAGTTCGGCTCGTCGAGGTCCTCGGGATCGTCGAACCCCACGTCGACGCGGCCTTCCTGCATCGCCGTCACCTCGGTGCGGAACACGAACGTCTGCGGCTGCGCCGGGCGCCCCGACAGGTCGGCGACCGCGCTCGACACCAGCACCTCGACGCACACCGAGCCGGGGAGGTCGAGGCTCGGGTCGAAGGTCACGGTGGTGACGCCGCGCCCGGCGTCGAAGTCGAGCCGCGGCGGGATCGTCAACACCTGCGGCACCGCCAGCGGGTTGCACTCGAGGCCGCCGCCGACCGCTTGGCGCGTGCGCCGCAAGCGCACGGTGATCGGACTCTGGGCACCACTGACGAACGGCGTCGCGTCGATCAGTTCGTTGAACTCGAGCACGATCGGCGTATCGCGCGGCGCGTCGTTCCAGCGCGGCGGCGGTGGCACCACCAACGTCGCACTCGGGGCCACACCGTTCGGATCGACGATGCCGAGCGTCACGCGCAGCGTGCAGGTCAGCAGCTTCTGGAACGGCTTGCCCGAGGTGCTGCGCAGCACGCCCGCAGTGCCGTCGCCGCCCAGGATCGTCATCGTGTAGGTCTCGCCCGACGTGAAGCCGAAGAACGTCTGGCCGCCGGCGATCGACAGCGTCGGCACGAACTCGACCTGGTTGCCGTTGACGAAGAACTCGCCGACGGGCGGTTGGCCCGATGCGGTGCGGAAGCGGATCGAGTTCGTGCCGACGGTGGCCGGGTCGACGTCGTCGCTGAACTGCAGGATGATCGTCTCGTTCTGCGCGATGTCGGTGCGCGCGCAGCCGGTCTCGGAACAGCCGAGGTTGCAGTTCTGCAGGCACATCACCCGCGCATCGGCGGTGCCGCAATCGAAGACCTGCAGGTTGCTGGTCGGCGTGCCGCCGGAGCACGCGGCGAAGGCGACGCAAAGAACCGACGACGCGATGGGGCGCGCGTACATGACTCTCTCCTGGGCACGGAGCCCGCGGGCTCGGGGCAGGCGCTGCGGCGAGGGGCGGCCGCGGCGTCCAGGGAAGTTCCTGTTCGGACCTCGACGCAGCCCGCGCAGCGTCGAGCACACGACGTGATCAACTCGCGTGCCGTTCGTCGGATCGGTCACAACTCGTGGCGCTGCGTGCCAGCGACGCGGCGCGAGCGTGCGGACCGTCGCACGGTGCGAGCGGTTCCGAACTGCGCCACACCGCGCGCACCTCGCTACGATCACGGCGATGAACGCTCGTCGCTTCGCGCCCTGGCTGTCGTTGCTCGCGATGGTGCAGCCGGGGTTGCGTGGGCAGGAGCCGGCAGCACCGCCCGCGCCGACGACGAAGTGGAAGTCGCCGACCGGCGAGATGCAGGTGGTGCACGCGCCCCCGGCCGACGGCAAGGAAGCCCGCTGGACGGTCTGGTGGACGCCGCTCGACGCGCAACAGGCCGGCGAGATGCTGTTCCACTTCGACGAACTGCAGCGGCGCCACGGCGACCGCGGCGTGCGCATCGCGATGGTCCTGGCGCCGGACGAAGCCAAGGTGCTCGCGGCGAAGAAGCCGAACGTCGCCGTGGTGACGCCGGTGCCGCTCACCGACGACGAACTGCCCGAGGGCCCGCAGGACCACGTGTTCGCCGTCGGCTGGTCCGCCTACCTGGCGACCACCGGCGGGGACCTGCTCGCCGACGTGCCGCTGGACGCGCTCGACGACGCCCTGCTCGCTTGCGCCAGCGGCGGCGAACTCGGCGCCCTCGCCGGCCAGATGCAGGAGCTCGAGGGCTACCTGCACAACGTCACCGACGCGGACGTTCCCGAAGCGACGGCGCAGGGCATCCGCAAGGCGCTGCCGCACTGCGGCGGCGCCCACGCCTGCGCCATGCTCGAAGCCTGGTGGGGCCGCGGCGACCACGCCGCCGCGCTCGCCGCCATCGACCAGGGGCTGCGCGAGCTCGGCGGCCACACCTACGCGACCGTCGTGTTCTGCGACTTCGTACTGCGCGGCGACCACAGCGACCCGGCGGTCCCGCGCCGCCTCGCCGTCGAACTGGCGCCGGTCGTCGCCGCCAGCGGCGACAGCCCGTTCGCCCAGCTCGTCTACCTGCGCGCCCTGTTGCGCGCCGGCAACCAGAAGCTCGCCGGCCGCATCGTCGCGAAGCTGCAGAAGGCGATCGGCCAGCATGCCGACCTGCAGCTGCAGCTCGCCGAGACGTTGATGGACGCGCCGGAACCGGCGGTGTTCCGCGCTCTCGCCGAGCAGCTGCTCGCCGCGTCGGAGCAGAACGGCCACGACGAGGAGGCGGCGATGATGACGCGCCACAAGATCCTCGTGCGCTGCGGCGACACCGCCGCGGCGACGAAGCTGTTCGAGCAGCGCTTCCCCGAACGCGACAGCTCGAGCCTGAACAACGTCGCCTGGTACTGCTGCATCCGGCTGTCGACGCTGGGCCGCTTCCCGACGTTCGCCAACGAAGTCGCCAACGCGATGATGCAGCACTCCGGCGACCGCATCGACAGCAACAGCCGAGACACCGTCGCCCTGGCGTTCTTCTGCGCCGGCCGCGTCGACGAG
>CANGSN010000467.1 GCA_947455805.1 Planctomycetota bacterium | reverse complement strand
GGAGTCGAAGCTGTTGTCGAGCCACACGAACCCGTTGCTGCTGACCCCGATCGTCGTCGTCGTCGTGCCGCCGGGCACCGGGAACGGGAACCCGAGCGGCTGGGCCAACGCCACGGCGTCGTCGCCGAGGCCGAGGTTGGTGCCGAAGATCGGCTCGAAACACGGGGCCTGCAAGGCCCCTTGTGCCATGAGGCCGGAGGCGAGAACGGTGAAGGCGGTCACCGTGGCGAGAGTGGCGCGCAGGACTTGCGGGACCGTGCGGGGAGCAGGCATGGGCATGGGCATGGGCATGGGCATGGATCGCATGCAGGGACGAAGATGATGGATGTGGTCGAGGGGGCGACCTGGGATGCGGTGCGCCGAAGTGGACTACACTGTCCATCGCCTCGACGACCGCTTGCCTCCGGCTCCGTAAGCAGGATTTCACATCCTCTGCCGCAGGAATTTTCGATTCGTCCAATCGCCGGTCGGCTGCCGACAGCGCGGCGTCGCCAGGGACCGAACGCATTTGGGCATCACGGGGATCCGGTGAGGGCCCAGCCATCGGGGAATGGCTCCCGCGAAGTCCGGGCCGCGCGCGATCGGCGCCTTGCTTGGCCACCCGTCCACGATGCGCGCCGCCGCGGTCGTGTTCGCCGCAGCGGACCAGGCTGCCCCCCCCCCGACATGTGCCGCCGGCTCGGCCTCGCCGCGCTCCGGCTGCGGGCGACGACGCTCCGGGTGGGCGCGGGCGTCGCAAGAGCGTCTCGCCTCGGGACGGGGCCGGGCCCGCTCTCTCGCGTTCCTCAGTAGCCGATCGTGATCGCCATGCCGTTCGACGTCGCGAAGCCGAGCACGTTGAGCGCCGGCGTCAGCGTCGCAGCCTGCGCCGAGAAGCCGATGCCGGCCAAGGTGGGCGAAGGCGGCACCGCGAAGCCGTAGCTCGTGAAGGTGCCGGTCAGCGCGAACGGCGCCAGGGTGTCGAGCGAGGTGTAGAGGCGACAGCCGCCACCGCCGATCGGCGCCAGGTCGAAACCGCCGGGGATCGCCGCGAATCCGAACACCATGACCGCGAGCAGCGAGCCCGGCGGCACCTGGTCGAGCTCCATCGTGTAGTTCGTGCCGAGCAGCGGCCGCGATCCGAACTGCGACGACAGCCGCAGCGGCACACCGCCGACGCCGGTGGTGAAGGCTCCTGCGCTGAGATCGCGCGGTCCCGGATCGACGGTGCCGAAGCCCTGCGCGAAGCCGACGAGCACGTCGTGCGCGACGTTCGTCAGGTTGCCCCACGCGAGTCGAAAGCTGCCGTCGTTGCGCAGCGTGATCTGGAACGTGCTGCTGCCGCCGGCGAACGGCTCCGGCACCGCGGCCCACGTGATGTGCGCTTCGGTGGTGCCGACGACATCGAAGAAGACGCCGCCGCCCGACGGCGCCGCACTCGGATCGAGGTCGGTCCACCAACCGGCGATGCTCGCCGGATCGAACAGGAAGCGATTCACGTCGCCGTTGCAGCAGCGCGTGTCGGTGTTGCCGGCCTGCAGCCAGACGAAGCCGTTGCTGGCGATCTCGATCGCCGTCGTCGCACCGCCCGGATACGCGAACGAGAACGGCAGCGCGATCGGCCCGATGGTCTGCTCGTCGCCGAGCGACACCGCGTTGGTGTAGCCCTGGAAGAAGCCCGGCACCGGCGCGGCGAGGTAACCGCCGCCGCCGGCGGGGAAGAACTCGATCGCGCTGTTGGCGACGTCGAGCGCCTGACCGAGCGCGAAGCGTTCGTAGAACGTCGCCGGCTCGGGGCAACCGATGCCGTACGGCTCGGCGACGCCGAAGCCGCAGTTCGCCTTCGCCGCGACCAGGTAGCCGCCCTGGCCGTTCGGCACGAACGTCCACGACGACGCCGCGAGGTCGCACTGGAACCACGGCATGACCTCGTAGACCGACGGCAGCGCACCGCTGTCGTGCGGGCCGTTCGCCGTCGCAGTCAGGTCGATCGCGTTCACCGCCGCACCGCCGCCGGGCGTGACGCCGACCAGCGAGTCGTGGATCTGCACGAACACGGAAGGGTCGTAGAAGAACAGCACCGAGCCGTCGGCGAACAGCTGCAGCTGGAACGTCATCGACGCGCCCGTCTGGAACTCGGGCACGTCGTCCCAGGTGACGATCGCGCGCGCCGGCAGACTGCCGTTCGCGGGTTCGGCGCGGAACCACACGGCCCCGGCGGTGGCGGGATCGAGATCGACCCAGAGGGGTGCGAGGCGCGGACCGCGCGTCAGGAACTTCGTCTCCTGCCCTTCGCAGCAACCGGGGTCGACGCTGTTGTCGAGCCAGACGAAGCCGTTGCTGCTGACGCCGATCGTCGTCACGTTGGTGCCACCGGGGCCAGGGAACGTGAAGCCGAGCGCCTGCGGCGGCGACACCTGGTCGTCGCCGAGGTTCAGGTTGGTGCCGAGCACCGGCTCGAAGCACGGGGCGACGAGGGCGCCCTGGGCGAGCAACGGCAACGAACACGCGGCGACGGCGGCCGCGGCGGAGAACACGGTGCGCATGGAACGAGGGCGGAGGAGGGCAGGCGAGACGAGCGGCAGCAGTGTCCGAGCGGCGCTGGCGGCGGGCAATCCCCGCGGGCTTGCGCCATGCGATGCCGACGAAGGCCACGTGCGCGCGGCCCGCGACGCCGACGCCAAGGCCGCTTCGCAGCGCGCGGGACTAGCGGCCGGACGCACCCGAGTTCGCGGTTGGCACCACGAGGCGCAGGTCCTCGGTGCCGGCGCGCACGTTGTCGGCGCCGACGCTGGCGAGCGGGCTCGTGGGCAGATCCACGGACACCCGGCCGACGAACGACGGCGGCACCTCGATGCGGAAGCGCCCGTCGGCGTCGGTCTGGTGCACGAGGGCGCCACCGGACCCTTCGGAGAACACCGACACCCCCACGCGCATCGGCTTGCCGTCGGCGTCCACCACCTGGCCCGCAACGTGGCTGCAGGGCTCGAGCACGAGCTGCACGTCTTCGGCCCCGGCCTCGACGCGCTGCGGCGCCAGCGACCAGCCCTTCGGCGCGCGCAGCGCCGACACCGTGCACGTGCCGGCGCGCAGGCCGAGCACGCT
>CANGSN010000466.1 GCA_947455805.1 Planctomycetota bacterium | reverse complement strand
CGCAAGCTGGCGACGCTGCGGGAGCTCGGTGTCGCCGGCAAGACCGGCACCGCCGAGGTCGGCGAGCGCAACGACGAGAACAACGCCTGGTTCGCCGGCTACCTGCAGGACGTCGGCGCTTCGGGCGCGCAGCTGGTCGTCTGCGGGGTGGTCTACTGGGTCCAGGACAAGACGCACGGCGGCGCCGCGGCCGGCCAGCTGGTCGCCGACTTCCTCGCTGGCGTGCGCGACGACACGCGCCTGCGAACTGACTACCTGCCAGCGGGGAGCGGGCGATGAGCGACTGGGCGCACGGACTGCAGAAGCGGCGCTTCGAAGTGCTCGCCAACGTCGACAGCCGGCTGGTGCTGGCGATCGCCGCGTTGTGCCTGTGCGGCCTCGTCTTCGTCGGCTCGGCGACGATGGACGACGTGCAGTTCCAGAACCAGCAGAGCCGGCAGGCGCTGTTCGTCGCCTGCGGCTTCGGGCTCGGCTTCTTCCTGCTGCTGCCGCACTACGTGCACGTCGTGCGCGGCGCCTGGCTGTTCTACGCCAGCGTCGTGCTGGCGCTGCTCGGGCTGCCGTTCTTCGCCCCGGAGATCAACGGCGCGCGCCGCTGGTACGCGCTGCCCGGCTTCTCGATCCAGCCGAGCGAGTTCGCCAAGCTCGCGGTCGTCGTCGCGCTGGCCGCACAGCTGCGCTTCCTCGACCGCTCGCGTTCGCTCGACACGCTGCTGCGGCCGATGCTGACCGCCGCGGTGCCGGCGCTGCTGATCATGCGCCAGCCCGACCTCGGCAGTTCGCTGGTGTTCTGGCCGGTGCTGCTGGCGATGTGCTACACGGCCGGCGCGCGCGGGCGAACGATCCTGGCGGTGCTGGCCGTCGGCCTCCTGGTGGCGGCGTTCGCCTACGTCGAGCTGCTGCACGGCTACCAGAAGGAACGCATCGCCGTGTGGCTGCAGCATTGGACCTGGCACCAGGGCAACCTGCACGAGCCGGCGGTGCAGGAGCTGCTCAACGGCAAGGCGTTCCAGCCCTGGCAGTCGCTGATCGCGATGGGGGCCGGCGGCTGGACCGGCTTCGGCATCGGCCAGGGCCCGCAGAACCGCTACGACTTCCTGCCATACCGCAGCGAGGACTACGTGTTCGCGGTCGTCGGCGAAGAAGCGGGATGGCTCGGTTGCGTGCTGATGCTCGGGTTGGTGGCCGTGATCGTGTTCGGGCTCCTGGCGATGGCGGTGCGCACGCGCGAACGCTTCGGCCGGCTGTGCTGCGTCGGCGTCGCCGCCTGGATCGGCGCGCAGTCGCTGATCCACGTCGCCGTCTGCGGCTGGCTGGTGCCGTCGACCGGGCTGCCGATGCCGCTGCTGAGCTACGGCGGCAGCTCGACGCTGGCGATGCTGCTCGGCCTCGCGCTGTGCCTGAACATCGGGGCGCGCCGCGAACCGATCCTGGCCGCCGACGGCTTCCACTGACCCGACCGGCGGGGGCGCGACGGCCGCCGCGGCGGCAGGCGCCGGCTCACTTCGGCTTGTCGGCGGCCTGCTTCTGCTTCAGGTAGGCCTCCCAGTACTTCCGGTACTTCTCGGGCACCTTCGGCGACGCGCCGCGGTTCTTCAGGAAGTTGGTGTACGACTGCAGTTCGCCCCAGTTGCCTTCGCCCTGGCCCGGGTTCGGCGCGCCGGTCGGATCGTCGGGCCGCTGTTGGCCCGGCCGGTTCTGGCCCTGGGACGGCGACTCCTGGCCGCCGAGCGGCTTGCCGTCGGGGCCGAGGGGCTGCTGCTGGCCCTGTTGCTGGCCTTGCTGCGGCTGCTGGCCTTGCTGTTGCCCCTGCTGCGGTTGCTGCTGCTGGCCTTGTTGCTGCTGCTCGCCTTCCCGCGGCTGCTGCACGAAGTCCGGCGTCTGGTTCTCGCGGCGGTTCTGTTGGCCGCTCTGCTGTTGCTGCTGCTGGTTCTGTTGCTGCTGTTGTCGTTGCTGGTCCTGGCTCGACTGGCTCTGGTCCTGCGACTCCTGCTGGTCCTGCGACGAGCTGGACGACGAACTGCTCTGCTGCTTCATCTCCTGCAGCTTCTCGATCAGCTTGTCGATGCCGCTCTCGACCGATTCGCTGCGGTCCTTCGCCTGCTGCAGCAGCTGCTTCGGCGTCTGCCGCGGCTGCCCCTTCTTCGACGACTCGAGCAGCAGGCGATCGATCTCGCGCAGCTGCTCGTCGATGCGCGTGGCGATCTCCTGGATCTCGCGCATCGCCTCGGGCGTCTGCGCCGCGGCGGTGCCGGTGGTGGACAGGACGGCGCCGAGCAGCGCGCCGACGAACGGAACACGGAACGGGTTCATCGGTTCCTCCCGCGGCCCTGGCCGCCGTTCTGGTCTTCCTCTTCGCCGCCGCCCTGCATGGCCTGCAGCGCCTCTTCGACGCCGGCCTTGATCTGGGCGAACAGCTTGCTGATCTCGCTGTGGCTGTGGGCGAGGCGTTCGATCAGTTCGACCTCGGCGTTGGAGATGGCTTCGTCGCCGCGCGCTTCGACCAGCGACCGCAGGTCGTCGGCGGCGCGTCGGCGGTCGATGCCGAGCCGCTTCAGCATCTCGAGCTCGGCGATCAGCGACACCAGCTTCTCCCGCTGCTGCTGCAGCTTGTTCCGCTTCTGGCGGTTTTGCTGCTGTTGCTGCTGCTGCTCCTTCTGCTCCTGCTGGCGGCGCTGGCGCTCCCGTTCGAGTGCCTGCAGCAGGTCCTCGGTGCGTCGCTCGAGATCCGCCTGCATCAAGGTCGTGAACGTGCCGACGTCCGGCGCTCTGCCGCCGAGGCGACGGGCGACCTCCCGCAGGTCCTCGAGGTTGGCCTTCAGCACCGTGCGGTAGACGAGGTTGCCCTCGTCCTGCAGGGCGGTGACCAGCGCCTCGATCTTGCCGGCCAGCACCAGCTCCTCTTCGCCGAGCTGGTTCAGCTTGCGGCGCACGGCGCGCGACAGGCCCTCGGGCGGCGCCGTCTTCTGCGCCTCGAGCGTCTGCTGGGTGATCGGCCGCTGCTTCTCCAGGAACGCGGTCAGTTCGTCGCGCATGCGGAACAGCAGTTCCTCCTGGCGCAGGTCCTGGTAGCGCTCCTCCTCCT
>CANGSN010000465.1 GCA_947455805.1 Planctomycetota bacterium | reverse complement strand
GCTGGCGCGCAGCTCGAGCACCCGCCAACCCTCGGCGACGAACTCCTGCGAGGCCGCCAGTTCGAAGTTCCCGTCGTCGTCGGTGGCGACGCCGTTGCCGGCATCGCCCCACCATCGCACGCGCGCGGCGCAGCCTCGGCCGCTGGCGTCGACGCACTGCCCGACGACGCGCGCATCCGGCAACCAGCGCACGCGCAGCGGCCCATCGCCTGCTGGCGCCGCCTCGACGAACACGTCGCGGAACTGCCGCTCCTTGTTCTCGCCGACCGCGACCGTCAGTTGGAACGGCACCCCATCCGGCACGGCCAGCCCTTCGTCCGTCTCGTCGCGCAGGTCCTGCGGTCGGCCAGGCCACCAGGCGCGCAGTTCGCGCACCGCCGCCGGCGCGTCCTCGACGACGACCTGGATGCGGCGGATGGCCGGCGGCGGTGGCGCATGGATCGGATCGACGTCGGCAGGTCCCTGGTAGGCCTTCGGGTCGGCCAGGTCGGGCAGGTGCAGCGTGACGCCGACGCCGGCCTTCGGCGCGAAGTAGATCGAACGCCCGCCGGGCAACACGACGCAGTCGGGCCGATCGTTGGCAGAGCCGCCGAGGATCGTGAACGTGCCGTCGGCGCCGGTCCTGCCCCACGGCCCACGATGGCAGTTGCCCCGGCCGACGGACGCGTCCGCGACCGGCTTGCCGGTGTGGTCGAGCACGCGCCCGCTCTGCACCGGCCCGTAGCCGCAGCGCACCTCGAACGGCGGATCACCGGGCCGCCAGTCGATGTTGCGGTAGTAGAGGCTGAGCCCGGGATGCTGCACGTAGAGGTCGGCGAAGGTCTGGTGCACGTCGATGCCGCGCAGCACCGCTGTGCCGTCGGCGTCGGCGTTCGCCCAGACGAGGTCGGGCCCGTGGCCACACGACCCGCAGAAGCCGACCAGGGCGCCCGGCGCGGGCCGGCCGGTCCAGTCGACGATGCGCACCGGCACGTCGAGGCCGCGCCCGAGCCGCACGACGGCCTCGCCGTCCTTCTCCACCGTCGCGGTGCCGCAGCGCGGATGGCGCACGGCCAGGATGTGCCAGTCGCGGTCGCCGTTCGGCCGGTCGATGCGCACGAACCCATCGGCGTCGCTGGTGCCGCGGTGCGTCCACCAGAACTCGCCGCCGATCGGCGTCTGGCTCTCGGCGATCAGGAACACCTCGGCGCCAGCCAGCGGCTCGCCGGTCAGGTCGTCGACCAGGCGCTTCAACAGCGGCCCGCGATCGCCGGCGACGGCGCCGGGGAACAGCTGGTCGGCGATCGTGATCTGCTGGGCTCGCGCGGAGGCGGCGGTGGCGGCGACGGTGGTGGCGAGCAGCGTGGCGGCGAACGCGAACGGGACGATGCAGCGCGCGGAGGACACGTTCATGGGCGAGGCGCCCGCCCTGGCAAGCGGCGGGCCAGGCGAGCCATGGGGGACCTTCGAGACGACTGGTGACCTCGCGTGGCGGCCCACCCCGGTCGGCCGACCAGCACGCGCCATCGCACGAAGCTGCCGATCAGCGACCGCTGCCGACCGGCTGCAAGCGCTCCCGACGCGCGCGCAGCTGTTCGAGTTCGGCCGCGCGACGGGCGATCTCGGCATCGAGGGCTTCGACGTCGCGCGCGAGCACCGCCGCCGGATCGGTGAGATCGAGGCGCGTGAGGCGATAGCCGCGCGCGGTCAACAGCCGCACCAACCCCGTGTCGCCGACGTAGTGAGCAGCGCCGACCGCGAACAGGTGGATGCGGCCCGGCTGCTCCTGCAGGTTCTTGACGATGCGATCGGCCATGCGCAGGTTGCGTTCGCCGAGCAGGCGCGGCAGCAGCTTCGCGCGCAGGGCCGCGTCGCCGATCTTGAACTCGTTCATCTCCGCGTCGAGGGCCTGTTCGTCTCCGCGCAGGTAGACCTGCAGCAGCTTCTCGACCGGATCCGTGCCGTCGCGAGCGTCCTCCTCGATGGCGTCGAGCGTCGATGCCACGAGGCTGCGCTGCTCGTCGAGCGACAGATCGGCGAAGACTCCGATCTGCTCGTCGATCGTCTCGAGTCCGCCGACCACCTTCTTCGCCTTGCGGGCTGCTTCGTACAACTGCATGTCGAGCGGCATCCGCGTCATCTTGGCCATCTGGGGCAGCAGTGGCAGCTGCATCGAAGCCGCCCACGGCTGCATGCGATCGACCATCGTCGTCTTCATGCCCTTGCTGGCCGCGTAGGCGGCGACGCGCGCGTAGAGCTCCGGCCCGAGCACGTCGGCCAGCGTCTGCCCCTTCGGCAGCAGCGTACGCCCCTGCATCTTCATCATCTCGCCGAGCTCCATCGGCAGCTCGGTGAAGAGCGCGTCGCAGCCGTCGACCGCGGCGCGCACCGCCGGCACCAGCTCGGTGACGCGCTCGTCGGGCAGGTGGATCGTGCCGAACAGGTAGTTCGGGATCGGCCCTTCGATGCGCCACAACAGCGCGCGCTCGACGCCGGTCGCAGCGGCGGCGGGAGCCGCAGGAACGGCGACCGGCGGTGTCTGCGCACGCGGCGCCGCCAGCACGAACGTCGCGACGAAGGCGCACAGCAGGAACGAAACCCAGGCAGGGACGGTGCGAGAGATGCGGTTCACGTGGGCAGCATGCCGTGGCCAGACGAGGTCTGCAGCAGCGCCGCGACGGGATCCGCGACACCTGGGCGCGTCAGCGCATCGGCGGGCGATGCCGCGAATCCGGTTCGACGTCGAGCGGCGGCGGGAACAGCACGCCGGCCATCAAGAGACCGGCGACGAGCGCACCACCGACCAGCAGCATGTCGAACAGGAACTGCACGCTCTGCGTGAAGTCGCCCGCGACGGCGTTGGTCAGGCCGCGGAAGCCGAGGCTGCCCGGCACCAGCAGCAGCAGGCCGGGCGTGCGCACGACGGCCGCCGGGCGGCGGCGCCAGCGCGCGAACAGGTTGCCGGCCATCGTCACCAGCAAGGCACCGACGAACGCGCCGAGCTCCGGCGTCAGCAGCGCGCGGCCGAGGCGCGCGCCGCCGTAGCCGATCGCCACCGCCAGCAGGATCCACACGGCCTGGCTGCGCGTGCCGCGCAGCAGGATCGT
>CANGSN010000464.1 GCA_947455805.1 Planctomycetota bacterium | reverse complement strand
CGACGGCAGCTTGCCGCCGAGCCAACGCAGGCGCAGCAGGCGCAGGCGATGGCGCAGTGCATGGTCGGCGCCGGCGAACGCCGGGTGCACGCGCGGTGCGGCGACTGCGTGCGACGGCGCGTCCTGGCGCACCGCGCAGACGACGAAGTTCGTGCGCAGCTCCTGCCACAGGTCGAGGTAGGCGAGCACGCTGCTCTGCGCGCGGTCGCCGAGCTGCAGCGCCTCCGCCATGCGGTCGGGCTGCGCCCACGGTCGGTGGAACCAATGGCCGGGCACGAGGCCGGCGCCCTGCAGCAAGGCACCGAGCTGGTGGCCAGTGAAGCCGCGGTCGCCGGCGTGCAGGAACGCGTCGACGACGCCGGCGTCGTTCCGGCTGTCGGCGTAGGTGGTGAACGCGTAGCGCAGCGGATGCGCCGTCGGCAGCCGCCGCACGAACGTGCGGAACGCCGCCGGGTGCTCGCGCTGGGCCGCCTCGAAGCCGAGCAGCTGCGCCAGCCGCTGCAGCTGGAACACGCGCTGCCGCGACCAGTGCGGGTAGACCATCAGCCGCAGCACGCCGTCCGCGTTCAGCTTCGCGGCGAGGCCGCGCAGCGTCGCCAGCGGGTCCGCGACGTTCATCAAGACGCCGTAGCACTCGATCAGGTCGAACGTGCCGTCGGGCCACGTGCTCTCGTCGTCGAGGTCGACCGGGGCGAAGCGCACGTTCGCCTTGCGATGCAGCCGGCAGCGGCGGCGCGCCACGTCGAGGCTCGGTTCGCTGAGGTCGGTGGCGACGATGTCGGCTCGCGGGTTCGCCTGCGCGAACGCGTACGGCTGGAACGTGCCGCAGCCGGCGATCCAGATGCGCGGTCGCGCCGGGGCCGGGCCGCGGCCGGCGCGGTCCCACAGCCAGTCGACGTGCAGCTCGTACGGATGCGTGCTCGGCAGCGACGCCAGCAGCGGCACCTGCGGGTAGGGCCACGCCGCATACTGGGCGCGCATCACGGCGGCTTTGCCACCGTCGCCGCTCGGTCCGCTCGCCCGCGTGGTCGTCATGTACTGCCGGTGCTATCGGCAGCACGGGGGCGCGCCGTTCAGCCCGCTTCGGGCGGGGCGTCGTACATCTCGGCGATCTCGTCGCGCGCCCCGTTCAGGTCGTCCGGCGTCTTCATCGGCAGGAACCGCGACTTCTGGCCGCTGCGGCGCACGCACAGGTACCCGGTCGGCAGGTGGGCGGTCATCTCGCCGATCAGGTGCTCGACCTGCACCGCCTTCTTCTCCTCGACGGTCTTCTCGACGAAGTACCAGCCGAGATCGAAGTCGCGGTCGAGGGCCTCTGCGCGGAACGTGAAGGTGTTGGTGTTGAAGACGTCGACGATGCTCGGGTCGAAGTCGGCCGGGAACCGGATCTGCTCGACCAGCTGCGTCTGGCCGAGGTAGGAGAACGGCGAGCCACCGACGTCCTCGGGCCACTTCGGCGCCAGTTCACAGGTCGCCGCCATGCCGCTCTTGATGTGGTGGCCGAGGATCAGCGGGTCGATGCGGGCGCCGACGTTGTCGACGTTGCGCACCAGCAGCCAGCGACCGCCGGCAGCCAGGAACGACTGCAGCAGGCCGGCGCGCCGGAACGACGACGGGAAGTCGCCGTGGCCGGGGCCGTAGGGCGACAGCTCGCCGTTGTGCAGCTTGAACAGGTCGCCGCGCTGCGTCATGCGCAGCGCGATCGACTGGGTGAAGTGGTGGATGCGCGCCTCTTCGGCGCCGAAGTGGCCGTGCTGGACGAAGTGCGCCTTGGTGGCGGCGTCGGTGGCGAAGCTGTTCATCAGGAACAGCGGCACCGAGGCGCCGGCGGCCGACGGGTGCTTGCGGCAGTCCTCGACGGCGAGAGCCAGGAACGAGCGCTCCTTGCCGAGCACCGGCACGACGCCCTTGACCACACCGCCAAAGCGCGTCGCCATGCCGCCGTTCAGCACGACGACACCGACCTCGCCCTTCTGCAGCGCCTCGCGGCCGATGCGCTCCAGTTCGCGCGCGGCCTTGGTCTGGCTGCCGGGCAGCTTCTTCAGCGCACTCGGCGGCGGCGCCAGCAGTTCGCCGGTGATCGCGTTGCCGGCCTTCGACAAGCGACCGGCGGCCACGTCCTGCTGCCAGCGTTTCTGCAGTTCGGCGTCGAAGCCGTACTGCTGCAGGAACGCCAGCTGTTGCTCGTTGGGTCCGTTCAAGACCGGAGCAGGCTAGCCGCGGCGCGGTTCCCGCGCGAGCCCGCGCCGGCTACACATCCCGGTATGGCAACTGGCGATGCGACCGAGCGCACGACGCCGCTGCTGGCGCCGGATGCGGCGTTGGCGGCGGTGCCGGGCATCGGTCCGGCGAGCCAGCGCCGCCTCGCCGCGGTCGGTCTGTGCACGGTGCTCGACCTGGTGCAGTTCTTTCCTCGCCGCTACCGGCCGCTGCGCGAACTCGACGCGCCGGACCAAGCCGCGGTCGGCGAACTGGTGCGGCTGCGCGGCCGTGTGCAGAGCGCGCGCCGGGCCTGGCTGCCTGGGCGCCGCTCGATGGTGACGATCGTCTTCGCCTGCGACGGCGGCGGCACCTTCGACGTGCTGTTCTTCAACCAGCCGTGGCTGCAGAAGAACTACGCCGTCGGCGACGAGCGCCTCGTCGAGGGCGTGCTGGCGCAGAAGGGCCGGCGGTTCCAGCTGCACGGCGGCAAGGTGCTCGCGCGCGGTGCGCAGCCGAGCGGCGAGGTGCAGCTGCGCTATCCCGAGATCGAAGGTATCGCCGGTGCCCGGCTCGTGCAGTGGCTGCAGCACGCGCTTCTGCACCTCGACTTCGCGCGCGTGCCGCCGCCGTCGCTGCCGGCGGGGCTCGAAGAGTTCGCGCACGCGCCAGCACAGTTGCTGCTGGCGATGCATCGGCCGGGCGACGTGCAGGAACACGAACACGCGCGCCGCCACTTCGCCGTGCGCGAAGCGGTGGCGGTGTTCGCCGCCGTCGATCGCGCGGCACGCGCACGGTCGCAGCGGCCGGGGCGTGCGTTCGCGGTCGACGACGCGCTGGCGGCGCGCATCCGCGGGCGCATCCCGCTGCAGCTGACCGCCGACCAGGAAGCAGCGGT
>CANGSN010000463.1 GCA_947455805.1 Planctomycetota bacterium | reverse complement strand
CCGCCGTGGACCGTGCGCCACCAGCCCGAGGGCGACTCCATCGAGTGGCTGCCCGCGGCGCAGATGCGCGGGACCGCCGCACCGGCCACGCCGAACGCGCCCGCCACCACACGCAGCGCGCGCTGCGCTTCCTGCCGAACAACGACAAGGTGGTGGCGCAGAGCGGCCTGCGCCAGGTCGACGGCATCGTCGGCGACGACCTCGACCTCGCCGTGTTGCAGCGATCGCGCCGCATGGACCGCACGCTGCAGAAGCTGCAGGCGGAGAAGTACGCGACGTCGCCGATCGCCGAGCCGCTCGGCCTGCTGCAGGCCGCCGGCGTCCAGCACATCGGCGTCAAGAGCGCCACGTTCGAGGTCTACGGCGACTGGGACCAGGAGACGCTGGCGTCGGCGGCGGCCTACGCCGAGCGCGCACTGGCGTTCTGGAACGACGCGACCGAAGGCGTCGAGGGCTATCCGCTGCGCGGCGAGCCACAGCGGCGCCTGGTGTTCCTGCGGCAGAAGGCGACCTGGGCCTCGGTCGTGCAGAAGCACGGCGGCAAGGACGCGCAGTTCACCATCGAGAACGCCTCGGCGACGACGCTCGGCGACGCGCACGTCGCCACCGCCGAGGACGTCGAGCTGGTGCGCGACCTGTCGGTGCGTTGGGTGACGCAGGACTGCAGCGGCCTGCGCACCGACGCCATGCGCGAAGGCATCGGCCACGCCGTCGTCGCCATGTTCTTCGGCAAGAACCTCGTGTTCTCGGTCGGCAAGGAGGAGCCGGGCGGCACCTTCGCCGGCAACCGCGAACGCGCGAAGCTGCAGCTGCCCGACCTCGACACCTGGCGCGAGCTCGCCGTCGAGATGGCGTGGCAACGCGCTGGCGTGCCGGCGGCGCGGCTGCCGCTGCTGAAGGCCGCGCAGTTCCCGAACGACGCGCGCATCAAGGCGTGGTCGTTCTGCGACTACCTGCTGCGCGCCGATCCGCGCCTGCTGCTGCGGCTGAACGCGACGATGTCGAAGTCGCGCAACGAGGCCGACGTGATCGCGGCGTTCCAGCAGACGGCGGGCCGCTCGCTGCTCGAACTCGAAGAGCGCTGGCGCCGCTTCTGGACCGAGGACTCGCCGCTGAAGAAGGCGGTGGTCGGCAAGACGACGCCGCTCGAAGCGACCAGCCGCGACGCGTCGGCGTGGCTCGAGCAGCTGAACCGCGGGCGCGAGCAGCTCGGCGGCAAGGCGGTGGGGTGGTCGTCGCAAGCGTCGGTGGCGTGCAAGGAGCACGTCGAGTACCTGAAGGCGAACAAGGACCAGCGCGGCCCGGGCAAGGAGGACACGCAGTTGGCCGGCAAGCCGGCGTTCACGGCGGCGGGGCGCTCGTTCGCGGGCAAGGCGCTGGTGTGGACGCGCGACAAGGACCCGAAGAAGGCGCTCGAGCAATGGCTCGTGCTGCCGGGCTACCGCGACGTGCTGCTGAATCGCAACCTCGACACCGTCGGCATCTACGCCGACGCGGGGGTGGTGGTCGTCGACGGCGACCGCGGCGTCGCCGGCGACCAGCGCATGACGGTGACGTGGCCGGCGGCGGACCGCGAAGGTGGACGCACCAGCGCCCTGGTCGGGGCCGCGGTCGACGCCGAGCTGTTCGGCCCGGGCCTCGCCAAGCTGCTGGCGCAGCAGAAGAGCAAGCAGAAGCAGATCGGCGTGCCGGTGTCGCTGCACTTCTTCGGCGGCGGTGCCAGCGACGTGCGTTGCAAGGTGACGAGCAACGGCAAGGACGTGCCCGGCGTGCTGTCCGCCGGCGACGGCACGAGCCGGCGCACCTCGGCGCCCGGCATGTGGGTCTTCTATCCGCTCGGGCCGTGGCCGCGCAGCGACGTGCAGGTGCAGTGGGAGTGGAACGGCGGCAGCCACACGGTCACGTTCGCCCCGCAGTGACGCAGCGCGCGCGCCGCGGCGACTTCGTCGGCGCCCGTGCACGGTGGTGCTCCCAGGCTGAAGGCATTGCGGCCTGCTTCCTGAAACCTCGGTGCCACGGCGCGCCCGCGCCGCGGTTCTACGGCTCTCGGCGACTGGTTCCGGTCGCCGGTAACCAGTATCAAGGCCGGTTCGCGCCGTTTTCGATCTGCATTCGTCCATGGGGTCCACTCTCGCTGCGGTCTTCGTCGGTTCCGACACCCTGTTGTTGCAGTGCGTCTCGTCGTGGCGGGAGCGCGGCCATCGCGTCGTCGCCGTCGCCACCGACACCGACAAGGTCCGCCGCTTCTGCGCCGAGCAGGGCCTGCGTTGCCTCGACGCGACCCAGGACCTCGCGGCCCGGTTGGCGGGCGAAGCGTTCGACCACCTGATCGCGGTCACCTGGCTGCGCCTGCTGCCGGCGACGGTGCTGGCGCTGCCGCAGCGCTCGACGATCAACTTCCACGACGGGCCGCTGCCGCGCTACGCCGGCCTCAACGCGACCTGCTGGGCGCTTCTGCACGGCGAACGCCAGCACGCGATCACCTGGCACGAGGTCGATCCGAAGGCGGACACCGGGCGCATCCTGCTGCAGCGGTCGTTCCCGATCGCCGACGACGACACCGCGTTCACGCTGAACGCGCGCTGCTTCCAGGTCGGCCAGGAGACGTTCGCCGAACTGGTCGACGCACTCGCCGCCGGCAGTGTGCAGCTGGTCGCGCAGGACCTGACGCAGCGCACCTACTTCGGCCGCACCGCGCGGCCCGAGGCGCTGGCGGTGCTCGACTGGACGCAGCCGGCCGCGGCGCTGGCGCGGCTCGTGCGCGCCTTCGACCACGGTGGCTACAAGAACCCGATCGCGGTCGCCAAGGTGGTGGCCAGCCACGGCGCGTTCGCGCCGGGCGCCGTCGAAGTGGTCGCCGGCACCGGCGCCCAGCCAGGCTTCGTCAGCGAAGTCGGCGAGGACGTCGTGCAGGTCGCATGCCTCGACGGCGAACTGCGCATGACGCGGTTGCGCTGCCTGCGCGGGCTGCCGCTCGACCTCGGCGCCTTGCAGCGCTACGGCGTCATGCAGGGCGTGCGCCTGCCGCTGGCCGACGCCGCCCTGCGCACGCTGCGCACCGCCCTCGGTGCGGCGACCGCGGCGCACGAGGACGCGTGGGT
>CANGSN010000462.1 GCA_947455805.1 Planctomycetota bacterium | reverse complement strand
TGCAGCTGGCGGCGGCACGTTGCGCTGAGCGAGCCGTCAGGATCGTGGGGAAGAAGCGGTAGCCCCGTCTCTCGGTGCGGGATATAGGAGGGCAGCGCGCCATCGCACCCGTTCGGACCTGCCGTTGCCAACGGCGGTCTCCAGTGGTCGCGCTCCCTGTCGGCGTTCCGTCTCGTTCGCCGCCGCCATCTCCCGACAAGTGGGCGTCCCCACCGCGCCGAAACAGGTGCGTGGCGGTCGCCGCCGCTCCTGCGATGTTCCGCCGCAAGCCGACCGACACCTCCGCTCCGCCACCCGATGCCGACGACGTGGTCGTCGTCGTCGATCGCGCCGTCAACCCCTACCTCGTGCTGTTCCACGAGCCCGCCGGGTATCGGGCCGAACAGGTGCGCTCGCTGCGCAACCGGCTCGTGGCGATGAACCCGGACGGAGAGCCGAAGGCGCTGGTCGTGACCTCGGCGGTCCGCGGCGAAGGCAAGACCGTCACCGCCATGAACCTGGCGATGGCGTTCGCCGAACTCGAGCGGCACGAGGTCGTGCTGGTCGACGCCGACCTGCGCCGGCCGAGCTGCGAGCGCTATCTCAACCTGAACGCCGAAGCCGGCGTCGCCGACGTGCTGCTCGGCCGCGTAGCCGTCGACCGCGTGCTGCGGCCCGCCGGCTACCGCAACCTGATGCTGCTCGGCGCCGGCACGCGCGTCGGCAACCCGGCCGAGGTGCTCGGTGGCTCGCGTCTCGACGAGCTGCTCAGCCGGCTGAAGGAACGCTTCCAGTACATCGTCATCGACACGCCGCCGGTGTTGCCCGCGACCGACGCCGGGGTGCTGGCTTCACGCGCCGACGGGGCGCTGCTGACCGTGCGGCTCGAGCGTTCGCTGAAGAACCAGACGCGCGAAGCGCTGCGCGTGCTGCAGGACATGGGCGGCAACGTGCTCGGCACGTTCGTCACCGAGTTGCGCGGCCGCGACCCCGACAGCGACCAGCGCCTCGCCTACGACCCCGAGCCCGGTGAGGAGGGCTGACGGTGGGGTTCAAGGAGACGCTGAAGGACGCGGTCCGGCAGATGTCGTTCCGCACCTCGCTGGACAGCCTGAAGAAGAAGGGCGTCCAGCAGGTCAACGTTCTCGGCATCGACCGCATCATCGCGCTGATCGAGGCGGCGGTGCACCGCAGCCTGAAGTCGCGCCTGGTCGGCGTCGAGCGCGAGGCCGTCGCCGACGCGACCAAGGCGGAGTTCCTGCGGTTGCTGCGCAGCAACGAGGACCTGCAGCGCGAGAAGTCCGCGATCGAGCAGCAGCGCGAGCGTGCCGAAGAGGAGATCGACCAGCTGCGCCGCGAGATCGCGCAGCAGAGCCAGGCGCTGCAGCTCAAGCTCGACGAAGACGCGCTAGAGCTGGCGAACCGCTACGACGGCGAGAACGCCGCGATCGCGCGCAAGGTCAGCGAGGTCGTGCAGTCGTTCGTACACACGCCGGGCGTGGCGGTGTCCACCGTCGAGCAGCGGCTGATGGAGCTGGTGATGAACGTCGTCTCCGGCGAGCGCCAGGCCGCCGAAGAAGCGCGGCGCGCGCTGAAGGACCGCGAGGTCGACAACCTGCAGCGGCGCATCAAGAAGCTCAACGACTCGCTCTCGCAGACCGAGCAGCGGCTGCAGCAGGTCGCGGCGATGAAGTCCGTCGACGGCGGCATCTCGTCGATCTACCGCGAGGTGCAGGGCGTCGACCTCGGCGACCAGCAGGCAGGCAAGAAGAAGGAGCTGATGGCGGACATCTTCAAGGCGAATCTGAAGCTGCAGAAGAAGCCGGGCGCCTGAGAGGCCGAGAAGAAACCATGATTCGGCCTCTCAAAAGCATGTTTGGCGGCTGCGTTCGCAGCCGCGCAGAGGCTTCGAGAGGTTCCTCTCTCAGCCTCTGAACCGAAGGAACCAAACGACAAGACCGACAGGAAACGAACGATGAGCGAAGCGAACCAGGCGGGCGACACCCAGAAGAAGGACCATGGCGTGCTGTACATCGGCATGGACCTGGGCACGTCGCGGACCTCGATCTCGGCGAGCAACGGCGTGCGCGAGACCGTCTACTCGATGGTCGGCTACCCGAAGGACGTCGTCAGCCAGAAGCTGCTGAAGAAGGACGTTCTGTTCGGCAAGGAGGCTCTGGAGAAGCGTCTGTCGCTGAAGCTGTACAAGCCGCTCGAGAAGGGTGTGCTCAAATTCACCGGCGATGCCGCCATGGACGCCGAGGCGAAGGCGAACCTGAAGGCGGCGCAGGACCTGATCGGCGAAGCGATCCGGCTGGCGAAGCCGCGCAAGGACGAGCTGATCTACTGCGTGATCGGCGCGCCCGCCGAGGCCTCGGTGAAGAACCGGGAGGCCATCATCGAAGCGGCACGCGCCCACGTCGACTCGGTGATGCTGTGCAGCGAGCCGTTCTCGGTCGCCTACGGCCTCGACTGGCTCGAGGACGTGCTGGTCATCGACATCGGCGCCGGCACGACCGACTTGTGCCGCATGCACGGCACGATGCCGGAGGAGGCCGACCAGGTGATGTTCGACATCGCCGGCGACGCCGTCGACGCCGAGCTCAGCAAGCGCATCACCGAGAGTTGCCCCGGGGCGCAGTTCACCATCCACATGGTCAAGGACATCAAGGAGCGCTACGGCTACGTCGGCGATCCGTCCGAGCGCTGCATGGTCGACCTGCCGGTGGACGGCAAACCGACGCCGTTCGACCTGACCGAGCAGATCAAGGCGGCTTGCTCGATCCTGATCGACCCGATCGTGCGCGGCATCCACAAGCTGGTGGCGTCGTTCGATCCGGAGTTCCAGAACCGGCTGAAGAACCGCGTGCTACTGGCCGGTGGTGGCTCGATGGTGAAGGGGCTGGACACGGCGATCGAGCGCGCCATGAAGGAGCGGCTCGGTGGCGGCAAGGTGATCCGCATCGAGGAGCCGATCTACGGCGGGGCCAACGGCGCGTTGAAGATCGCGCACGACATGCCGGCCGACTTTTGGGAGCAGCTCAAGTAGGGGAAGGCGGTGCTGCAGGCGACGGGCCCGCAGCGGGCCCGCGCCTGAGCACCGCTGCGAGGTGGCGGCAGGG
>CANGSN010000461.1 GCA_947455805.1 Planctomycetota bacterium | reverse complement strand
GCGCCTGGTGACGCCGGAGCAGCGCCGGGGACGGCTCGGCCAGGTGCCGGCGGTGGTCTGGCTGACCGGCCTGCCGCGCGCCGGCAAGTCGACGACCGCCTACGCGCTGGAGAAGGCGCTGTTCGACCTCGACAAGCACGTCCACGTGCTCGACGGCGAGACGCTGCGCCTCGGCCTCTGCGGCGACCTAGGCTTCAACGCGGCCGACCGCACGGAGAACGTGCGCCGCGCCGCCGAACTGGCGCGCCTGGGTGTCGGCACCGGCATCGTGACCATCGTGGCGCTGGTGTCGCCGATGCGCGAGGAGCGTGAAATGGCCCGTCGCATCGTCGGCAGCGAGCACTTCGTCGAGGTCTTCTGCGACGCCCCGCTCGCCACCTGCGAGGCACGCGACCAGGACGGGCTCTACGCGCTGGCCCGCGCCGGCGAGATCGCCAACGTCACCGGCATCGACGCTCCCTACGAGGCGCCGAACGCCCCCGACCTGACTCTCGACACCGTACACTCGACGGTGGCGACCAATGTCGCCAAGATCCTCGACCACCTCCGTCGCCGCCAGTTGCTGACTTGACCACACCCACCGAACCCGTGATCGAGGCCAACGGCCTCGGCAAGACCTACCGTCTCTACGGCAAGCCGCTGCACCGGCTGCTCGAGCGCATGCCGTGGAACAAGCAGCCTCGGCACAAGGCGGTGCACGCGCTGGCCGACATCACGTTCGACGTCGCCCACGGCGAGTGCGTCGGCGTCGTCGGCACCAACGGTGCTGGCAAGTCGACGCTGCTGAAGGTGCTGACCGGCACCACGTATCCGACCAGCGGCAACTACGTCGTGCGCGGCCGCGTGACCAGCCTGCTCGAGCTCGGCGCCGGCTTCCACCAGTCGTTCTCGGGCCACGAGAACATCTTCATGAACGCGGCGATGATGGGCTTCTCGCGCCAGGACACGATGAAGCGCTACCAAGAGATCGTCGAGTTCAGCGAACTGAAGGAACACATCCACGCGCCGATCCGCACCTACTCCTCCGGCATGGTGGCGCGCCTCGCGTTCGCGGTGGCGACCTCGACCGACCCGGACCTGCTGATCCTCGACGAGATCCTGGCGGTCGGCGACCAGAGCTTCCAGAAGAAGTGCTTCGACCGCATCCTCAGCTTCAAGCAGCGGGGCAAGTCGATGTTCTTCTGCTCGCACAGCCTCTATCACGTGCGGCAGATCTGTGAGCGCGCGATCTGGCTGCGCAAGGGCCGCATGCAGATGATCGGCGACTCGGTCACGGTCACCAACGAATACGCGACCTACGAGAACAACCTGCTGCAGGGCGGCGACCCGTCGCCCTACGCCGATCTGCCGACGGCGAAGGCACCGCCGGAACTGCCGTGCATGGTGACGGCCGACATCCTCGACAGCGCGACCGGGCAGCCACGCAACCAGTTCGCCCCGGGCGAGCATTGCGCGATCCGCGTGCACGTGCGCAATCCGCGGCGCGAGAAGATCGTCGTCGCGATCGGCGCCAAACGCACCGACGGCACGCTGTGCTTCGCCCACACCACGCAGTTCACCGGCGAGCCGATCGACTTCGCCGAGGGCCACGTGACGCTGCACCTCGACACCCTTCGCCTGCTCTCCGGCGAGTTCGGCATCGCCGTGTGGATCTTCGACGAGAGCGGCACGCACATCTATCAGGAGCGGCCGGCACCCCAGAACCTGATCGTGCAGAACCGGACGAAGGACCTCGGCCTGTTCCTGCAGGACCACCGCTGGACGGTGCAGGCCCTGCATCCGGGTGCAGCGGCGACACAGAAATCCCGAACGTAATGGCGGTCGATGAGGGCGCGTCCGCGCCCCACCAAGTGATGTTCATTCGCCGATGTATCATTACGTGGACATCGGCACTTCATTTTTATACGATGGACGGATGAGCAACACAGCCACCTCGACTCCCAAGACTCGCGGCCGCAAGCCGGACGCCAACTCGACCTCGGGCAAGATCCGCAATCTGCTCGGCTCGGGCATGGCCCCCGGCGACATCGCCAAGAAGCTCGGTTGCTCGGCTTCGCTGGTCTACAACGTCAAGGCGCGCCTCGCCGGTGGCACGGCGAAGCGGGGCCCGGGTCGCCCGCCGAAGGCGAAGGCCGCCGCCGGCGGCTCGCTGGACGGCATCTCGGGCATCCTCGAGATGGTGAAGCGGAACGAAGCCGAACGCGCCCGCCTGCTCGGCGCGCTGACGAAGATGGCCGCATTGGTGCGCGAAGCGCTGGCGTGACCCACCGGCGCCGGCGTGGCCGCCGGGTCGCCCGCGACCCGGTCTCCACAGGCCGCAGCGCACACCGTCTCGCCTGCCGTCTGCGTGGGTGCGAGTTCGCCCCTCCGCCTGGGTCCTCCTGGCGCACCTTCTGCTCCCGAGCAGGCCCCATGCATCCCGACGACGACCTCCCCGCTCCAAGCGACAGCGAACGCCTGCTGTCGGAGCACGGCCCGAACCTGCTGGCCGAGGCGCGGCAGATCCTGCTGCGCGATCCCGTGGCGAAGCTGGCCGGCCTGATCATCCAGCCGGACGCTCCCGACGCGGCGGCGATCCACGCCTTCGCGGCGCCGTTCCCAGGCTGTCCCCTGCCGCCCGGCGTCTGGGTCGGCCTCGTGCCGCGAAGCTACGTCGAAGCCCTGCTGCGGGCGCGCACCGGCCCCGACCACTGGCTCGAGCAAGGCTGGCGCCGGCAGTCGATCCTGCCCATCGTGGTGTCGACCCGCCGCGGGCACCAGTTCGGGTTCTTCTCGCTCGCCACCGGCAAGACCGAGATGTAGCCGCGCGTTCTCCGCGCCACCGGGCGAGCGGGCCTCCATCGGGACGACGCAGCGGGGCCGATGGTGCCGATCTCGCGGCCGATGGGCCCCGCGTTGCGGCGTCCTGGCAAGACCTGAGCCTGGTCGCCCCGCGGGCGAGCGGGCCTCCATCGAGACGACGCAGCGGGGCTGGATGCGTCGATCTCGCGATCGATGGGCCCCGCGTTGCGGCGTCCTGGCAAGACCTGAGCCTGGTCGCCCCGCGGGCGAGCGGGCCTCCATCGAGACGACGCAGCGGGGCTGGATGCGTCGATCTCGCG
>CANGSN010000460.1 GCA_947455805.1 Planctomycetota bacterium | reverse complement strand
GACGCAACTACGGCCAGACCGCAGCGATGGCCGCGGGCTTCCATGCCGCGCGCGGCCGCACGATCGTGTCGATGGACGGCGACCTGCAGAACGATCCCGCCGACATCGGCCGCCTCGTCGACAAGCTCGACGAAGGCTACGACGTCGTCTGCGGCTGGCGGCGCTGGCGCCAGGACCGCGCCGTCACGCGCCTCTTGCCGAGCCGCGTCGCCAACTTCCTGATCTCGCGCGTCACCGGCGCGCGCATCCACGACACCGGCTGCTCGCTGAAGGTCTACCGCAGCTGGGTCGTGCGCAGCCTGCACCTCTATTCGGACATGCATCGTTTCCTGGCGGCGCTCGGCGTCGGCCTCGGCGCGCGCATCACCGAACTGCCCGTGCGCCACCATCCGCGGCGCGCCGGCAAGTCGAAGTACGGCCTCGGGCGCGTGTTCCGGGTGCTCGCGGACCTGGTCGGCATCAAGATGCTGATCCAGTTCGCGGCGCATCCGATCCGCTGGTTCTCGCTGCTGGCGCTGCCGCTGTTGCTGCTGGCGATCGGCATGTTCGTGCTCGGCTTCGTCAAGGTGCGTGGCACCGGCGCCTGGGAGTGGTTCGCCGGCTACGACATGGCCGCGGTCGCCGCCGGGGCGGTGGCGATGCTGGTCGCGTTCAACGTGTTCCTGCTCGGCTTCCTGGCCGAACTGCAGGTCAAGGTCAGCAAGTTCTTCCGCCACCGCATCGCCATCACGGCGCGGGAGGCGAGCCGGTGACGGCGCCGCTGATCTCGGTCGTCGTCGCCATCACCGGCCCCGACGCGCACCCGCTGCCGGTCGTCGACGGGCTGGGCCAGGCGCTGGTCGGCGGTGGCTATCGCTGTGAGTTCGTCGTCGTGCTCGATGGGCCGGCGAATCGCTACGACCGCGAACTGCGCGACATCGCCGCGCACTGGCCGCTGCGCATCGTGCAGCTGGAAGGCGGGGGCCTCGGCGAGTCGATCGCCTTGTCCGCCGGCGTCGCCAAGGCCAAGGGCGACCTGGTCGTCAACGCGCCGCCCTATCTGCAGATCGAGCCCGACGACGTGCTGCTCGTGGTGAAGGCGCTCGAGGCCGGCGCCGACTGCGTCGCCACCTGGCGCTACTCGCGCATCGATCCGTGGCTGAACCAGCTGCAGTCGAGGTTCTTCAACCTCTGCCTGCGCTGGATCATGAACATGCCGTTCCACGACCTGAACTCGGGCACGCGCGGCTTCCGCCGCCGGGTGCTCGACGAGGTGTCGTTCTACGGCGACCAGTACCGCTTCCTGCCCGTGCTCGCGCGCCGGCAGGGTTTCCGTGTCGTCGAGGTGCGCGTGCGGCACCGCGAGGAGAAGGGCCGTGCTGGCTTCTACGGGCTCGGCGTCTACCTGCGCCGCCTGCTCGACATCCTGACGATCACGTTCCTGACGCGGTTCACGCAGCGACCGCTGCGGTTCTTCGGCTACCTCGGCTTCACCGCGATCGCGGTCGGCGCGCCGATGGCGCTCTGGTACCTCTACTCGAAGTTCGAGCTCGACCAGTCGCTGAGCGACAAGCCCGGCTTCGTGCTCGGTGCCCTGCTGGTGGCGTTCGGCTTCCAGCTGATCGGTTTCGGCCTCGTCGGCGAGATCATCATCTTCACGCAGGCGCCGAACCTGCGCGACTTCAAGATCGAGGACGTGGTCGAAGGCGTCGGCGACGCGGACGCCACCGACGGCGGCAGGCCCGAGGAGAGCAAACCGGCCGAGGTGAAGCCGGCCGCGGCGGCGCCGGCGTCCGCGGGGGCTGCAGACGATGGCAGCGCGGCGACCGCGGTGGTCCCGGTCGCCGCTCTGCCGATCGAGCATGCCGACGAGCCGCTGCGCGTGCGCGAACTGCTGCCCGGCGAGGATTCGCGCTGGGACAGCTACGTCAGCCGGCATCCGCTCGGCACGTTCTTCCACCGCACCGGCTGGGCGCGCACCGTCGCCGAGCAGTTCCGCCATCAGCCGCACCATCTCGTGGTCGAGCAGGGGCGCCGCTGGCTCGGCGTGCTGCCGCTGTTCCTGACGCGCAGCCTGTTCCTCGGCCGCAACCTGGTCAGCATGCCGTACGCGGTCTACGGCGGCGTGCTCGCCGACGACGAACGGGCGCAACAGGCGCTGATCACGCAGGCGACGGCGCTCGGCCGCGAGCTCGGGGTCGGCTACGTCGAGCTTCGCCATCTCGAGGCGCGGCCCGGCGACCGGCCGCGTTCGCCGCTGTACGTGACGTTCCGCTGCGAGCTGCCCGACGATCCCGCCGACGTCATGGCGCGCATCCCCAAGAAGGCGCGCGCCGAGGTCCGCTGTGCGCGCGACCCGGCGGCGCCGGCGATCGAAGGCAAGCGCCGCGAGTCGTTCGGCATCCGCGTGACCCCGGATGGCTCCGTCGACGAACTGTTCGAGCTGTTCGCCGAGAACAAGCGGCGCCTGGGCTCGCCGTCGCTGCCCAAGCGCTGGTTCCGGGGCCTGGTCGAGGAGTTCGGCAAGGCGGCAGTGGTGCATCGCGCCGTCGACCCCAGGGGCCGCACGCTCGCCGCGGTGATGTCCTTCTGCTTCAAGGACACCGTCTACGCCTACTACTCCGGCTCGCACGGCGACGTCAACGTCACCGGCGTCAACAACTGGATCTACTGCGCGATCATGGAGTGGGCGGTCGAGCAGGGGTACCGGCACTTCGACTTCGGCCGCAGTCGCGTCGATTCGGGGCCGGCGAAGTTCAAGAAGAACATGGGGTTCGAAGCCGAGCCGCTGCACTACGAGTACCTGCTGCTCGGCCCGGGCGCCAAGCTGCCGGAGTTCCACCCGAGCAATCCGAAGCTGGCGCTGCCGCGCCGCCTCTGGTCCAAGATGCCGATGGGGGCGTGCAACTTCCTCGGCGCCCGGCTCTCGCGTCACCTGCCGTGAGCTTCGGCGAGGAAAGTCCGGCGCGCGCCCCGCGTTCGCTACCACGGCCCGCATGAGCAGCCCTTCTCCGCGTGATCCCCGCGACGTCGAACACACGCGATGGTCGCCCGGCCTGGTCGGCTTCTACCTCAGCTGCGCCGGCGTCGCGCTGGGCGCTGGGTTCGCCGGCGGTGCGCACTTC
>CANGSN010000459.1 GCA_947455805.1 Planctomycetota bacterium | reverse complement strand
CGTCGACGTGCTCGCCGTCGCCGAGTTCGGCCCGCAGCCGCCGGAGTCGTTCGTGCGCCTGCGCGGCAACGTGCACGCGAAGGGCCCGAAGGTCGAACTCGGCTTCCCGCGCATGCTGGCGGCGGGCCTGCCGGACAAAGCACCGGTGGTGACGCCGACCGCGCACAGCAGCGGCCGTCGCACCGCGCTGGTGAACTGGATCGTCGATGCGCGCCATCCGTCGACGTGGCGCGTCGCGGTGAATCGCGTCTGGCAGCACCACTTCGGCCGCGCGCTGGCGCGCAACAGCAACGACTTCGGCCGGCTCGGCGACGTGCCGACGCATCCGCAGCTGCTCGACTGGCTGGCCAGCGAGTTTCTCGCGCGCGGCCAGAGCTTGAAGGCGCTGCATCGCCTGCTGGTGACGTCGGCGACCTACCGGATGGACAGCGACGACCGGCCGGGGCGGCGCGACGTCGATCCGCGCAACGACCACTTCTGGCGCTTCGACCGCCGCCGGCTCACCGCCGAGGAACTGCGCGATTCGATCCTCGCGGTCACCGGCGACCTGCGGCTCGAACTCGGCGGTCCGAGCGTGTTCCCGCCGATCCCGGCGGAGGTGCTGGCGACGGCGTCGAAGCCGGAGGACGCGTGGGGCGAATCGACGCCCGCGCAGGCCAGTCGCCGCAGCCTCTACGTGCACGTGAAGCGCTCGCTGCAGGAGCCGCTGCTGGCGGTGTTCGATCGCGCCGACACCGACGCCAGCTGCCCGGTGCGCTTCGCCACCGTGCAACCCACGCAAGCGCTGACGATGATCAACGGCGACTTCGCGCATCGCGCGGCGGCGACGTTCGCGCAGCGCCTGACCCGGCAGGCCGGCGACCTGCGCGCGCGGCTCGCGCTCGGGCTCGAACTGGTCACGCAGCGCCCGGCGCGCGCCGCCGACCTGCAGCGCCTGCTCGAGCTGTGCCGCGACCTGCAGCAGCAGCACGGCCGCAGCGAACCGGAAGCGCTGCAGCGCTGCTGCCGCGTGTTGCTGAACGCCAACGAGTTCCTCTACCTGGACTGATTCCGGACTGGACCTTCACCCCGCCATGACGCACGACGGTTCCTTCTGCGGCCGCACGCGCCGCGAGTTCCTGTGGCAGACCGGTGCCGGCTTCACCGGCCTGGCGCTCGCCGACCTGCTGGCGCGCGACGGCGTCCCGGCCCCGCGCGGCGACGAGCCGAAGGCCGGCCCGCTGGCGCCGAAGGCGCCGCACCATCCGCCGCGCGCGAAGGCGTGCATCTTCCTGTTCATGTACGGCGGCCCCAGCCAGGTCGACACGTTCGACTACAAGCCGAAGCTGTACGGGCTCGACGGCAAGACCATCGACATCACGACCAAGGGCCGCGGCGGCGCCAAGGCCCAGGGCCGCGTCGTCGGGCCGAAGTGGAACTTCCGCCAGTACGGCCAGTGCGGGCATCACGTCAGCGACCTGTTCCCGCACGTGGCGCGCTGCGTCGACGACCTCGCGTTCGTGCACAGCATGTACGCCGACTCGCCGCTGCACGGCTCGGCGATGCTGATGATGAACAGCGGCAAGATCCTGTCGGGCGCGCCGTGCCTCGGTTCGTGGGTCAACTACGGCCTCGGCACGATGAACCAGAACCTGCCCGGCTTCGTGGTCATGCTCGACCAGAGCGGCGGGCCGATCTCGGGCGCCAAGAACTGGAGCAGCGGCTACATGCCGGCGGTCTACCAGGGCACCGTGCTGCGGCCGCAGGGCGAGCCGATCCTCGACCTCGCGCGGCCCGACGGCATGAGCGACGCCGAGCAGCGGCGCATCCTCGATGCGCTGCGCGCGCAGAACGAGGCGCACCACGCGCTGCGCGCCGACGACACCGACCTCGCAGCGCGCATCGCCAGCTTCGAACTCGCCTACCGCATGCAGTCGCACGCGCCGGAGGCGATCGACCTCACGCGCGAGAACGAGGCGACGCAGCGGCTCTACGGCCTCGACGACCCCCGCACCGCCGACTTCGGCCGCAAGTGCCTGCTGGCGCGCCGGCTGGTCGAACGCGGCGTGCGCTTCGTGCAGGTCTACTCCGGTGGCAACCACAACGACCACAACTGGGACGCGCACGGCGACCTCGTGCTCAACCACGAGAAGCACGCCGGCGCCACCGACCGGGCGATCGCCGGGCTGCTGGCCGACCTGAAGCAGCGCGGCCTGCTCGACGAGACGTTGGTCGTCTGGGGTGGCGAGTTCGGTCGGCAACCGACCGCCGAGTACGCCGAGGGCACCGGCCGCGACCACGACGCCGAAGGCTTCACCATGTGGCTCGCCGGCGGCGGCGTGAAGGCGGGCATCAAGGTCGGCGCGACCGACGAGCTCGGCTACAAGGCCGTCGAGCGCCCGTTCCACGTCAAACACCTGCACGCGACCATCCTGCACTTGATGGGCGTCGATCCGAACCGGCTCGCCTTCCTGCATGCGGGGTTGGACCAGCGCCTGGTCGGCACCGAAGGTGCGCAGCCGATCCGCGAACTGCTGGCCTGACCCGCGCAGTTCCCGCCGGCGCCCGCGGTCGGCTCAGTTGCGCGACGGCACTGGCTTCGCCGGCGGCGGCGCACACTCGGGATCGCCCATGTCCAGCGCGACCAGCGCCGCCAGGTAGACCGCCGACTGCGCCGGCCGTTGCTCGACGAACTCGCGGGCGACGGCGAGGAACTCGCGGAACGAGATCGTGCCGTCGTGGCCGCGGTGCAGCAGCCGCGTGCCGAAGTCGATGGCGTGCGGTGTGGCGAGGCGGCGCAACGATTCGCGCGCGGCGGAAGGCACGCCGCTGGAAGGAACGCCGGCGGACGGGGCGCCGCTGGAAGGGACACCGCTGGAAGGGACACCGCTGGAAGGGACATGGTGCATGGTTCTGGCTCCTGCGGCGATCGGCCGCAGATACCTAGTGGGGCACCGGGGGCAGCCCGCGCGCGATTTTTCGCCCGCCCGGCTCGTCCGCGCCTCGCGCCGCCTTCAGCTGCTCGGCAGCAAGCGCAGGATCTCGTCGGGCTCCGGGAAGCGCCCTTCGCGGTTCTTCTTGTCCCAGAGCAGGCGGCCGTCGAGCGTCACCACGAACGCGCCGCGGTCGCCCGGCTTCTTGTCGATCG
>CANGSN010000458.1 GCA_947455805.1 Planctomycetota bacterium | reverse complement strand
TCCGGGCACCTTCGTCCCGCTGCTGGACCGCGTGCGAGCGGCGCATGCCGCCGGCCGCGAGCTGCACCTGCTGAACCTGCCGGCCGCCCTCCGGACGCAGGTTTGTCAGGGAACAAGCCATGACATGCCGATGAGAGCGCCGGTCGGCCCGCGCCTTCGGCCCGAACTCGCCGACCTCTGGAGCCAGTCGTGAGCGACCACAAGGCGGACAACCACACCGATGCGGCAGCAGCCGCCACCACGTCGACCCCGCACGCGCCCGCACCGGCCGCTGGCCACGACGCTGGCAAGCTGACCGACCTGATGGCGCACGGCGACAAGGGCAAGGCGCCCGCGAGCCGCGGTCCGGATCTCGAGCAGCAGGCGATGCGCGCCGCCGAGCAGGCGCTGGCCGAAGGCGAACGCGCCATCGCCACAGCGCGCGCCCAGCTGCAGCAGGAGACGCCGGCGGCGACGAAGAAGATCTCGCGCCGCGAACTGGCGCTGCGCGTGCTGCTCGCGGTCAACGTGCTGGCGATGGTCATAGTCGCCATGCTGCCGGCCCCCGGCTCGTCGACGACCACCAAGCCGGTGGTCGAGCACGTCGAGCACGCGACCGGCACCGAGAAGATCGCGCCGGCGCCGCGCACCGACGAGCTGTGGGTCGCGGCGATGGCCGCGTCGAGCCGCCACGACTACGCCGCCGCGGTGACGCTGCTCGAGCGCTACCTGGCGGAGAGCCCGCGCATGGCGCCGAGCACGCAGATGGCGGTGCTGACGGCGCTCGCCTACGGCGCCAGCAAGGCCAACGACTGGAAGCGCGCGCAGGACTACCAGCGCCGCGCCCGCGCACTCGAACAGAGCCACTCGCTGCCGGAGGATCTGGTGGCGATGGCGAAGGCCGCCGCCGAGACCGGCGACCAGGACAGCCTGCGCCGCGTCTGGGCGCGCTTCCTGCTGCAGCAGCAGCAGATCCCGAGCTCGCTCTACCAGCACGTCGCCAACGCCTACCTGCAGCTCGGCGACAGCTACCGCCAGGAGGCGGATGCGGCGGCCGAGAAGGCCCGCCTCGCCGAACTGGCCGAGACCGAGCGCCGCCTGCGCGAAGAAGCGCTGAAGGGCAAGGGAGCGCCGAAGTGAAGACGTTCGCCGCCATCGTGCTGTCGGCGCTCGCCCTCGCGGCGCAGGACGACGAGACGTTCACCGTGCGCCGGGTCGAGCTGCAGAACGGCGCCGGCCCGCGCCTGCTGGTCGCCGCCAACACGCGTTCGCTGTCGTGCCTCGACGCGGTGCAGCGCCTCGCACGCGCCTGCAACTGGAACCTGACGGTGGAGAGCGGCCCGCTCGACGCCGACCTGCGGGCGTCGACCGTCGACCTCAACCTCGCCGACCAGGATCCCCGGGTCGTGGCCCAGCTGATCTGCGTCGCCGGTGGCGCCGACTGCATCTTCGACGACAGCGGCACCAGCCCCGGTGGGCGCACGGCGCTGCACGTCGTGCGGCTGCCGTCGGCCGAGACCGAGTCCGGGCGCCAGCGACTGCGTGGTCTCGCCGGGCAGTGGTATCGCTCGTTCCTGCGCGACGAGCTGCAGTACGAACCGACGGTGCAGAAGGAAGCCGTGCAGGTGCGCATGCACCTCGGCCAGCTGCTGGTCGAGAGCGGCGACCTCGACGCGGCGATTCCGTTCTTCACCGAGGTCTACGACAAGCGTCCGCACGACCAGGTCGGGGCGGCCATCCTCGCGGTCGGCAACTGCTGGCTCGACATCGCCCGCGGCGAGACCGACCGCCAGCGGCAGAAGGCTGCCTACGCCAAGGCCGAAGAGTGGGCGCGGCGCGTGTTCGAACGCATGCCTACGGCCCCCGAGGTCACGCCGGCGACGATCCTGGTCGGCCGCGCGATGCTCGGTTCGGCCCTGGCCGAGCCGCAGCGCGACGCCATGCGCAAGACCGCCGAGCGCTGCCAGGAGGAGCTGCGCGCGCGCGCGATCCGCCTGCTCGACTCGGTCGAACTGCTCGACGTCTGGCTGCTGGCAGCGCAGACACAGTTCCTGCTGGAGCTGCCGGAGCGCGTCAACGAGACCGTGCTGACGCTGCGCGAGTCGCCGTACTTCGCCGACATGCGCGCGGAGCAGTTCCTCGACTACCACTTCCTGCTCGGCTACGGCGCCCTCGGCACCGGCAAGCACGAGCTGGCCATGCGCGCGCTCGAGTGGTTCCTGCTGCACGCCGAAGGCGATCCGCGCCGCGGCCTGGCGATGGTGCTGCTGGCCGAGTCGTACATGGCGCAGAAGCGCTTCGTGCAGGCGCGCGCCGCCAGCATCGAGGCGCGCACGCGCTTCCTGGCGACGATGACGTCGGAATGGCGCGAACGCACGCTGCGCGTCTGGGCGCGTTCGGCGCTGGCGCTCGGCGAGAAGGAGAGCGCGTTCCTCGAGCTCGAGCAGATGGTGATGCGCGGCGAGGAGCCGGAGCTGGCGCTGTTCCTGGTCGACGAGATGCTCGCCGACCGGCAGTGGCAGCGCGCGATCGCGATCGCCAGCCCGATGATCGGTCGCGAGGACGCCGTCGGCGACCGGGCGCGCTTCAAGACCGTCGTCGCGCTCTACCAGCAGGCCGCCGCTGGCAGCCACTTCGACGATTTCCCTGGCCAGGCCATCCTGCTGGTACCGCGCATCCAGAATGCCGACCTGCGCAGCAAGACCGCCGAGATGATCGGCGACGCCTACACGCGCCTCGGCAAGCTCGAGCACGCAGCCGACGCCTATCGGGGGATCCTGCGATGAACGCGCTCGTCGCCAGCCTGCTGACGATGGCCGCCGCGGCGTTGCTCGCGCCCGGCACGTCGGCGCAGAACCAGGAGGGCGAGCGCAGGCAGGCCGAGATCCAGCGCACGCAGCGGCAGCTGCAACAGAACCGCGCCGAGGTCGACCGCCTGCTCGAACTGCGCCTGCGGCACGACCTCGGTCTGCCCGCCGACGAGGCGGACCGCACGTTCCGGCCGCCGGCGCCGATCGGCAGCGAGGCGATGGATCGCATGCGCATCGATCTGCGCGAGGAGGACGCGGCGACGTCGAGTCTGCTCGAGCAGTACAACAAGCTGCGCACGCAGGTCGAGGCGCTGAAGGCCGAGGCCGAGGCGCGCATGGC
>CANGSN010000457.1 GCA_947455805.1 Planctomycetota bacterium | reverse complement strand
CGCCGATGCCGAGGTGCAGCGGCGGGCGATCCTGGTGGCGGCCGGCGACGAAGCGTCCTCGGTGCGCGCGCGCGCCGTGCAGTTGGCGGCGCCGGCCGAGGCCGACCGCGAGGAGTTCTGTCGCGTGGCCCTCGCCGACGCGGCGCCCCTGGTGCGACGGTTCGCGATCGCCCGCACCGTCGAGTTGCTCGGTGGGGCCGGCACCCGAGTGCTGGTCGAACGGCTCGCCGTCGAGACCGACGAATCGTTGTTCGTCGCCCTCGATGCGGCGCTGTGCCGCGTCGTGCCCGGCAACGAGCCGCATCCGCTCGCCAGTGGCGACGCGGGGCAGCGGCGTGAAGTGGTCGGCAAGTGGCAGCGTGTGCTGGAGGGGCGATGAGCCGCTGGTTCTGCGTCCCCGTGCTGGCGTCGTCGTTGCTGGTCGGCTGCCGCGTGTCCGACAACCTCAGCGCAGTCGAGCTGCTGCAGGAGATGGACGGCATCGTGCGCGTCGAAGGCGCCGCCGGCGAACGCCGGCTCGCCTACGCCGAATCCGCCGCGACCTCGAGCTGGTACATGCGCGTGTGGCTGTTCTGGCCGGTGCGGCCGCTGCTCGGCTTCGTGTTCGGTGGTGTCGCCTACGGCGAACTGAAGACGCCTCCCGCCCACGTGCGCGAGCTGATGGAGGAGCTGCCGTACGAGACCGGTGACGATCTCGAACTCGCAGCGTTGGCAGCGACGCGCCTCGCCTGGGTCGCCGATCTCGACTCGAGTGCCTACGGCCGCCTGGTCGCGATGGACGCCCTGGCGAAGATCGCCGACGAACTGCAGCTCCGCGTGTTTCCGGAGAGCTTCGACGAACTGGTGGTCACGGCCGCGCCGGCGCAGTTGGCGTTGGCGTTGGCGAGCTACAACGCCGGCCGGCCGGAAGCCCGCGTGCGCGAGACGTGGTCGGCGGCGCAGCGCGACGAGTATCGACGTGCGTTGTCGGTGTTGGTGGCGCGGCCGATGGCGACGCCCTGGGCCGGCATCGAACTGGTCGAGAGCCTGACCGAGTCGTTCCGGCGCGAGGACGACGACGAGCTGGTCGGGGATGCGGCGGCGGCGCTGCGCCAAGGGCTCGCCCAGCTGGTGCGCGGCGTCGTGCTGCGCGGCGTGCAGGGGCGGCAGCGCGACTTCGTCGACGTTCGCCTGTGCGCCATGGAACACGTGCGCCGCTTCGCCGGCGTGCGCGGTGTGCCGTTGCTGCTGGTGTTGATGGCGGCGACGCGCGACGAGGTGAAGCTCGGCGAACCGCGCTACGACCCGGATCCGTCGGTGCGTCTGCGGCTGATCCACTATTGCGGTCAGTTGCGCGGCGATGCGGCCCTCGCCACCGTGCGGTTGCCGAATCGCGAAGCGTGGGAGTCGATCTCGCCGGCGGAGTTCCTGGCCACAACGATCTTGCAAGAGGACCTGATCTACTCGAAGCTGCGGTTGCCGGCGTTGGCAGCATTGACATGGTCGTTGGGCCGCCCTCGTCTCGACCTGGACACCTCCTGGGTGCGTACCTGGTTGGATGCAAGCCAGCGCTGAGTGCCCGCCGGCGGCGCCCCCGAACATGCTGACCCACTGGAGCGACGAGCCGATCGCCTACGACGGCAGCCAGCTGCGCGCCCACTGGGTGCTGACGCGGTTTCACCTGTGCGGCGACGCGCTGGTGGCGTTCCGCGGCCCGTGCCGGGTGCGCAACGACGAGATGGCCGACCTCGCCGATCTCGACGGTCCCGGCATCGCCGGCGACGACATGGTGCACTTCGTCTGGGAGTCGTTCGCGGCTCCGGACCTGTTGCTGGCCGTGCATCGGCAGCGGCTGTTGTCGGCACAAGCGCGCGAAGTGCTGGCCGACCTCGCCCCGCATCACGTCGTGCGTCGCGACGGCGACGACCTGTTCGTCGGGGCGGGCAAGCTGTCGATCTCGATCGCGACCGTGACTCCGGTCAGCGCGCTGATCCACTTCGCGGTCAATGCCACGGCCGGTGGCGCGCCGGTCGCCACCAGCGACCTGCAGGCGCTCTCGGTGGCGCCGGCGGCGTTCGCGCAGGCGCTGCTCTCGCGCGTCGCGGCCGAACAGGCCTCGATCCTGACGGCGCGGGCCAAGGTGCGGGCGAAAGGAGAATGGCGGTGAACAAGCGGCTCGTCGGCCTGATCAAGCTGTTGCTCGTCGCCGGCCTGATGTGGTGGGTGTTCGGCAAGATCGACTTCGTCGACCACCTGCGGTACCGCCGCGGCGACACGGTCGTCGAGGAGCAGGCGATCGACATCGTCGGCAGCTGGAAGCAGGATCCCGTCGTCTACGTGCGGCACGGTGAGAGCGAGCAGCGCAAGGCGACGCGCGGCGACGTCGGCGACGGCCGCACGCTGGCGGTCGAGCCCGGCTTCCTGACCTACTGGCGCAACCTCGACCCGCTGTTGTTCGCGCTCGGCGCCTTCTGCTACTTCCTGACCGCGCTGATCGCCGGCGCTCGCTGGTGGTGGTTGCTGCGCGTCAACGGGACCGACGTCTCGCTGCTGGAGACGCTGCGCTTCACCTGGATCGGCATCTTCTTCAACAACGTCGTGCCCGGCGCGACCGGCGGCGACGTGGTGAAAGCGCTCTACATCATGAAGCGCTGCCCGGGCCACCGCGTGCAGGTGCTGATGTCGGTGATCGTCGATCGTGTGCTCGGGCTCGGCTCGCTGGCCATGCTCGGCGCGATCGTCGTACTCTTCGCCCTCGACCGCTTCGCCGAGATCGCGATCGGCATCTGGAGCGTCATCGCCGGCGTCGGGCTGGTCGGGCTGATCGCGTTCAGCCGCCGGCTGCGCAGCCTGGTGCGCCTGAAGACACTGCTCGACCGTCTGCCGCCGAAGCTCGGCCACGTGCTGAAGCGCGTCGACCACGCTGTCTTCGTCTACCGCGAGCACAAGCTGGTGATCACCGCCAGTCTGTTGGCCGGCGTCGGCAACCACGTGTTGGCCGTGCTCAGCGTGGTCTGCTTCGGCAACGCGCTCGACATCGGCATGCCGAGCTTCGAGTACTTCGTGCTGATCCCGGTGATCAACATCGTCACCGCCGTGCCGTTGGCGCCCAACGGCTGGGGCATCGGCGAAGGGCTCTACAAGTACTTCTTCGCT
>CANGSN010000456.1 GCA_947455805.1 Planctomycetota bacterium | reverse complement strand
CGACGGGCGCTTCGTGCTGCGGGCGCCGACGCTGCCGAGCGGCGACGCGGCGGACCAGCCGGTGCTGCTGATCGCCGCCAAGGGGTTCGCGGCGGTGCAGCCGCCGCTCCGTTGGCAGTTCGCGAAGGCGCGCGGCGCGGTGCCGACGCCGGGTCGCAACGAGCCGCAGCCGCGCCTCGACACCGACCTCGGCGACCTCACGCTGCCCGACGGCACGCGCCTGTTCGGCCGCGTGCGCGACGCCGACGGCAAGGGCGTCGCCGAATGCGTCGTCACGCTGCGCGACCTGTTCGACGGCCAGCACACGCTGCGCGGCCCGCAGTCGAACGTGCTGTGCCGCGCGGTCACCGACAAGAGCGGCATCTTCGAACTGCCGTGCGGGCTCGCCGTCGGGGCGTCGGTCGAGTTCACCGCGAAGGGCTTCCATCGCGCCAGGCTGCCGGCGGTCGCCGCGGGGGCGCCGCTCGAGGTCACGCTGCCGCCGGGCGGCCGCATCGCCGGGCGCGTCGTCGACGACAAGGGCGGTCTCGTCGCCGGCGCCTCGGTGTGGGCCACCTACGAACGACGCGGCAACTCCACCCCGGTGCGCAGCAACGACGACGGCACGTTCGAGCTGTGGACCGAGCAGCCGGGCCGCTTCCGCGTGCACGCACGCCAGCCGGCGCCGAAGGATGCGCCGCGCGACCGCACGCAACCGGCGTCGACGCAGTCGGCGCTGCAGAGCGGACCGGTGCCGAACCTCGAACTGGTGCTGCCGATCGAAGCGCCCGCCGCCGCGACGAAACCGACGTCGACGTTGACCGTGCAAGCGTTCGCCAAGGGCACGAAGGAACCCGTTCCCGGCATCCGCGCGGTCCCGATCTGGCACGACTTCGCGCTGCGCAACGAGGCCTACCTCGACTACATCGCCAGCCACTACCTGCGCGACACCGCCGCGAGCGAAGACCACCAGGCGACGGTGCGCGGCCCGAGCGAAGGCGAGAGCCAGACCGGCGTCGTTCTCGTGCGCGCACCCGGCTTCGCCCCGACGGCGTTGCGCGACGTCACCTGGCCCGAGGCCGATGCGATCGCGACCGCCAAACCGCTCGTCGTCGAGTTGCCGCGCGAAGCGACGGTGACGGGGCGCGTGCTCGACGAACGCACCGGCGAGCCGATCGCCGGCGCCAAGGTCTTCGCCCAGCGCCGCCAGGACCCGCGCCAGGGCCGCTTCGGCAGCGAGGACGAAATGCCCGAGACCTCGGTCGAGACCGGCGCCGACGGCAGCTACCGCCTCGACCAGCTCGGTGAAGGCGACTTCGTGCTGCTCGTGCTGCACGGAAAGCGCCCGCGGCCGGGCCCGGTCGAGTTCACGCTGGCCAGCGAGGAGCAGAAGCAGGGCCTCGACGCCAAGCTCGCCGCCGGCGCCCGCGTCGCCGGCCGCCTCACCGGCCTCGACCTGCCGGCCGGCAGCAAGGTGTTCCTGCATCCGATCACCGCCCCGCGCTTCGCGCAGAACTCGTCGTGGAGCAGCGGCGGCATGGCGGTGCCGAAGGAACGCACGCAGCTCGCGGCCGACGGCACGTTCGCGATCGACGGCGTCGCGCTCGCCAGCTATTTCCTGGTGCTCGAACTGCCGCGGCCACCGCGCGGCGGCAGCCCGCTGTTCGTGCCGATCGAACCGCTGCGCGTGCGCGCCGACCTGACGCGCGAGTTCGACCTCGGCGGCGATCGCCCCGGACGCATCCGCGGCACGCTACGCTACCCGCGCGCCGCACCCGAGGGCCTCGTCCCGGTCGTCGTCGCCACGCCGATCGACGAGCGGACCGAGCACCACGTCTTCTACTCGCAGTTCCAGCACGAAGGTCCACGCGCCCTGTGCAGCATCGACGGCACGTTCGAACTGCCCGTCGGCAGCGGCCCGCACCGGCTGCAGGTCGTCGACGCCGCCACCGGCGTGCTGCTGGCCACCGTGAAGGAGCGGCTCGAGGTGGGGCCGAACGGGGCCCTCGCGAAGGACGTCGCCGTGCCGCTGACCGAAGTCACGGTCACGCTGACGCCGCCGGCCGACGCGGGGCCGTTCGTGTGGGTCGATCGCCTCGAGATCCGGCACCAGCCGCCGCAGCCAGGCGCCGGCAACGTGGTCTTCGGCAACGACGAGTACGACCGCGGCGGCGGCGTGCCGGTCGAGCCCGGCCAGACGACGGTGCGCTTGTGGCTGCCGGAGGGCAAGGTCACGCTGCTGGCGCGCGGCAGCAGCTGGCAGTTGAGCGCCGAACGCAACCAGCGCGGCAACCAGGCGCCGCTCGGCCGCGTCGAGTTCGACCTCGGCGCCGACGAGAAGGCCGCGAAGCTGGTGACGATCGAGGTCGCGGCCCCGCCGAAGCTCGAGGAGAACGAGGCGAAGGCGGTCGACGCGACGAAGGCGCGCTGAGCGCGTTGCCGGCCAAAGCCAAGACTTTGTCCGACGCGGGCGGTGACCTTGGACCTCGACAACCTGGATTGGATCTCCGAGTCCGAACGGGAGGCGTGGGCGGATGCTCTGTAGGGCCACGCGAGCAACGGCGCAGCACCAGCCAAGCAGCACCTGGTCGCTGGCCATCGATCAGGTCGCGCCAGCCAGCCTGCCGTTCAGCCCTTCTTCTTGCCGGCGAGCGCGGCACCGAGGCAACCGCAGAGGCCACCGACCAGCATCGTCACCACCGGCCACAACACCAGCTGCGGCATCGACAGGAACGTCGCCTTGTCCATGCCCTCCGGCACCTGGAAGCCCGGCGCCAACTGCTCGTAGTGCGTGCCCCAGTTCCTGGCGACGGCGACGAAGGTGACGGCGACGACCGGCAGGCGCGCGAGCAGCGCGTAGACGAGCAAGGTCGACGACAGGCGCGGCCACGCGGTCAGCGCCACGAGGAACGCCGCCGCGAGCAGGCCGAAGACGACGCCCATGCCCACCACCTCGCCGGGCTGCGCTTCGGTCGGCATCACGATCCAGCCGAGCGTCAACGCGGCGAGGAAGCCGCCCACCAGCACGCCGGCACCGATCACGTACTGGAGCAGCGCGCTGGTGAGGTTCGCCGGGCCACCGGTGTCGCGGCGGAGCATCCAGCCGAACCAGCACCCGAACAGCGGGATCAGCAGCGTGATGCCGAACAGGCCCTGCTG
>CANGSN010000455.1 GCA_947455805.1 Planctomycetota bacterium | reverse complement strand
TCGCCGGTGGCGGACGGAGCCGACGCGCCAGCCCCCGGCGCCGCGGGCCATGCCGACGGCAGCGATGCACGGAAGGGCAAGGCCGGCGTGGTCGGCACTCCGTTCGACGCGTTCGACGGCACGCGGCAGACCCGCCAGCAGGCCCCGGACCCCGACGTGCCGGCGCTGGCATCCGGCACGCAGCTCGGCTCGCCGTTGCTCGAGGTCTACAAGTCGGTCGGCGGCGTCGAAGCGTTCCGCGGCCTCGAAGGCTGCGTCGTCTGGTGGCGCGTGTCGACGTTCGGCGAGCAGGGCGAACCGATCGGCCTGCGCGAGGTCACCCACACCGCCGACTGCCGCTACGCCGAGCGCGATCGCCTCGAGTTCCAGGACGGCCGCATCTACGGCCGTCTCGGTGCCCAGGTGTTCGCCGAGCTGCGCGGCATGCCTTGGCCGACGCTGAACGATCCCGCGTCGCAGGACCTGATGCTGTTCGGCCTGCACCTGCGCGCGCCGTGGTGCTTCGGCGACGCCAACGTGTTCATGGTGGTGGGCAAGGACTTCGTCGATCGTTCGGGCGAGCGCCTGCTGCGCATCACGCTCGAACGCCGGCCGCCGGCGTCGCTCGAGGTCGTCGGCCCCGAACTCGACGCCAAGCCGCGCGATCGCTTCGAACTCCTGTGCGAACCGTCGAGCGGGCGGCCGCGCGAACTGGTGCACCGCTTCGCCTGCAGCCTGGCCACGCGGCGCGTGCTGCTCGAGGACTGGCGCTCGGTCGAGAACGTGCAGGTGCCGTTCCGGCGCGTCTACGTCGACGAGGCGATGCGCACGAAGACGACGCTCGAGATCCTGCGCTTCGAACGGCAGCGCGCGAGCGAACGCGACTTCCGCCTGCTGTAGCGCGCCGGGTCCAGCGGGCGAGCTGGCTCAGAACTTCGCGCCCGCCAGCACCCAGCGGCGCAGCGCCGCGATCTCCTCGGCGGTCGGCTGCTTCTTGTCCTTCGGCGGCATGTGGTCGTCGTGGTCGGCCGGCAGCTCGCAGCGCGTCACCAGCAGGCTCTCGTCCGGCTTGCCGGCGACGACGACGGCGCCGTTCTCGCCGCCCTTCTCGATGCCTTCGCGCGTCGTCAGCAGCAGCTCGCCCTTCCTCTTGTCCGGGTTGTGGCACGACACGCAGACGCGCTCGAGCACCGGCTGCGCCAGCGTCGCGAAGTCGGTGGCGGCCGCCGCGGCCGTGGCACCGTTCGTCGTCGCCGTGTCCGTCGCCGCCGGCTGCAGCGGCTTCGGCGGTCGTGCACCGTCGGTGGTCGGCTCGCTCGCACCGAAGAGGCGCCGCAGCGCGTTCTCGAGCTCCTTGCCGTGCGTGATCTCGCCGCCCTTGTGGCCGGTGTAGAACATCGTGCCGAAGGCACCGAGCAAGGCGAGGCGCAGCGGCAGGCGGCCAGAGCGGAACGACAGCACCATCACCAGGAGGCACAAGCCGCCGAGCACGATGCCGCCGATCTTGTGTTCGGTGACGAGTTCGCCGCGGTGGCTGCCACCGAGCACGAGCCCCGACGCCATGGCCAGCGCGCCGGCGATGCCGTTCAGCACCGCCAGGGCCTGCACCGCGCCGCGCTGCGGCTCGCGGCGCAGCAGCAGCGGGCCGAACTCGAACAGGGCGAGCGCCGGCAGCAAGCCGAGCGGGGCGTGCAGCAGCATGGGGTGGGCGAGGCCGAAGGCTTCGACCCAGGGCGACTGGTCCGCGAGCATCGGCACAGGCTACCGCTGCCGCGGCTTCGGACCAGCAGCGCCAGTGCGGCGCGGGCGCACGTTCACGCCAGCAGCGGCCGCACGACCTTGCCGGCGACGTCGGTCAGCCGGTAGTCGCGGCCCTGGTGGCGGAACGTCAGCCGTTCGTGGTCGAAGCCGAGCAGGTGCAGCAGCGTCGCGTGCAGGTCGTGCACCGACACCGGATCGCGCACGATGTTGTAGCCGTGTTCGCAGGTCTCGCCGAACACCGTGCCAGCGCGCACGCCGCCGCCGGCGAGCCACATGCTGAAGCAGCGAGGGTGGTGGTCGCGGCCGTAGTTGTCGCGCGAAAGGCCGCCCTGGCTGTAGACCGTGCGGCCGAACTCGCCGCCGAACACGACGAGCGTGTCGTCGAGCAGGCCGCGGCGGCGCAGGTCGGTCAGCAGCGCCGCGATCGGCCGGTCGACCGCCTGGCACTGCAGGCGCATCTCGCCGGGCAGGTTGCCGTGCTGGTCCCAGCCGCGCATGTAGAGCTGCACGAAGCGCACGCCGCGTTCGCACAGCCGCCGCGCCAGCAGGCAGCTGCTGGCGAACGTGCCCGGCTTCTTCGCTTCGTCGCCGTACAGCTGCCACGTCGCCTCGGTCTCGCTGCGCAGGTCGACCAGGTCCGGCACCGACGTCTGCATGCGGAACGCCATCTCCTGCTGCGCGATGCGCGCCTCGACCTCGGGGTCGAGCGTGCGTGCGTGCGTCTGCCGGCCGAGCTCGCCGACCAGGTCGAGCATGGCGCGGCGGTCCTCGCGGCGCACGCCCGGCGGATCCTGCAGGAACAACACCGGATCGCCGCTGCTGCGCAGCTTGCAGCCCTGGTGCTCGCTCGGCAGGAAGCCGTTGCCCCAGAAGCGGGCCGCCAGCGCCTGCATGTTGCCGAAGCCTTGCGTGATCAGCACGACGAACGTCGGCAGGTCGCGGTTCTCGCTGCCGAGCCCGTAGCTGGTCCAGGCGCCGAAGCTCGGGCGGCCGGGCTGCTGCGTGCCGGTCTGCGCGAACGTGATCGCCGGCTCGTGGTTGATCGCCTCGGTGTGCATCGAGCGCACGATGCACAGCTCCTTGGCGACGGTGCCGAGGTGCGGCATCAGTTCGCTGATCCAGGCGCCGTCGCCGCCGTTGTCGTGGCGGGTGAAGCGGAACATCGACGGCGCGATCGGGAAGCGCGTCTGGCCCGACGTCATGCCGGTCAGGCGCTGGCCGTTGCGCACCGACTCCGGCAGGTCGCGGTCGTACCAGTCGACCAGGTGCGGCTTGTGGTCGAACAGGTCGAGCTGGCTCGGCCCGCCTTCCATGTGCAGGTAGATGACGCGCTTGGCGCGCGGTGCGAAGTGCGGGCCGCGGCCGGCGTCGTCGCCGTGCGCCCGCGGGCGCGCCCCGG
>CANGSN010000454.1 GCA_947455805.1 Planctomycetota bacterium | reverse complement strand
CGCCGCGTCGCCCGAGGCCGAGCCGTTCTGCAAGGTCGGCGACCGCGTCGGTGGCGACAAGACGCTGTGCATCATCGAGGCGATGAAGGTGATGAACGAGATCAAGGCCGAACGCGAGTTCGAGATCCTCGAGATCCTCGTCAAGAACGGCGAACCGGTGGAGTTCGGCCAGCCCCTGTTCCTGATCCGCTGAGGGCGGGCTGCCAATGTTCCAACGCATCCTGATCGCCAACCGCGGCGAGATCGCGCTGCGCATCCTGCGCGCGTGCAAGGATCTCGGCATCCAGTCGGTCGCCGTCTACAGCGAGGCCGACAAGGACTCGCTGCACTTGCGCTACGCCGACGAGACCATCTGCATCGGTCCGGCGCCCAGCACCGAGAGCTACCTCAACATCCCGGCGCTGATCGCCGCGGCCGAGATCGCCGACGTCGAGGCGATCCATCCGGGCTACGGCTTCCTCAGCGAGAACGAGCACTTCGCCGAGGTGTGCCAGAGCTGCAACATCAAGTTCATCGGCCCGTCGCCGACCGCCATCGCCCAGTGCGGCGACAAGGTCGCGGCGAAGAAGCTGGCCAAGGAAGCCGGCGTGCCGTGCGTGCCGGGCTCCGACGGCCCGGTCGAGAACGAGCAGGACGCGCTGGCGATCGCGCGCAAGATCGGCTTCCCGGTGCTGGTCAAGGCGGCGGCCGGCGGCGGTGGCCGCGGCATGCGCGTCGCGCACAACGAGCCGAGCCTGGTCACCGGCTACCACTCGGCCCGCAGCGAGGCCGAGAAGGCGTTCAAGGACTCGACCGTCTACCTCGAGAAGTACATCGAGAAGCCGCGCCACGTCGAGATCCAGATCATGGCCGACCAGCACGGCAACGTCGTGCACCTCGGCGAACGCGACTGCTCGCTGCAGCGCCGCCACCAGAAGCTGGTCGAGGAGAGCCCGTGCCCCGTGCTCGACGAGAAGACCCGCCAGGCGATGGGCGAAGCGGCGGTGCGGCTGGCGAAGGCGGCCAGCTACCACTCGGCCGGCACGGTCGAGTTCCTGCTCGACAAGAACAAGAACTTCTACTTCATCGAGATCAACTCGCGCATCCAGGTCGAGCACCCGGTCACCGAGATGGTCACCGACACCGACCTGATCCGCGAGATGATCCTGGTCGCCGCCGGGCACAAGCTCTCCTGGAAGCAGGAGGACATCCGGATGCGCGGCCACGCGATGGAGTTCCGCATCAACGCCGAGGACCCGGACCACAACTTCAAGCCGAGCCCCGGCAAGATCACGCAGTTCGTGGCGCCGGCCGGCCCGGGCGTGCGGTGGGACAGCCACATCTACCAGGGCTACAGCGTGCCGCCGCACTACGACTCGATGGTCGGCAAGCTGATCATCCACCGGCACACCCGCAAGCAGGTCATCGAGGTCGCGCGCCGCGCGCTCAACGAGTTGCAGCTCGAAGGCATCAAGACGACGGCGGGCCTGTTCCTGCGCATCCTCGACCACAGCGACTTCGCTGCGGGCGACATCGACACCGGCTTCATCGAGCGCTACTTCGCGCCGAGGTGATCGCAAGCGCATGGCGGTCCGTCGACACCGCGTCACCGATCGCCTGCTGTTGGTGACGAACCTCGTCGTGGCGAACGCGGCGGCGGCGTGGTTCGTGCTGGTGTTCGTGCAGCCCGACCTGCTCGGCGCCGGCGCCGCGACGCTCGCGGCCGGCGCCGTGGGCGACCAGCGGGTCGCCGTGGTGCCGCTCGAACGCCCCGCCGCGTGGTTCGTGCTGGGGCTCGGCATCGCCCTCTTGCTGTGGAACTTCGCGTGGCTGGTGCGCCGCCGCGAACAGCCGATGCCGACCAACTGGGTGGTCAGCGACACGCCGTCGGGCCCGGTGCGCGTCGCCCGCGAAGCGCTCGAGAACGGCCTGCGCACCGCCGGCGAAGCGCTGCCCGAGATCACCCGCCTGCGTGTCCAGGTCGACACGCGCACGCAGAAGCGCCTGCTGGTGGTGGTGATGTTCCAGTGCGCCGAGGGCACCAACAACCTGGCGGCGAGCCAGCGGCTGCGGCAGGCGCTGGTCGACCGCTTCGGCGAGATGGTGCGGCCGCTCGACGGCGGCCAGCCGGAGTTCGACCTGGAGTTCCAGGGTTTCGCCGGCAAGCTGGGCAAGAAGGCCGCGGAGATCCCGCCGCCCGAGGATCCGGCGCCGTTCACCGGGCCGAAGTATCCGATCGACGACGACAGCAGCCTTTCCGGCGGAGCATGAGCATGCGAGTAGGAGTGTTGACCGGCGGCGGCGACGCGCCGGGCCTGAATGCGGCGATCTGTGGCCTCGGCCGGCGTCTGCTGGCGGCGAACGCGCAGCTGGTCGGTTTCGCCGACGGCTGGCGCGGCCTGATCGAGGACCGTTCGCAGTCGCTGCAGGACGCGAACTTCCAGCACCTGCTGGTCTACGGCGGCACGCTGCTCGGCAGCAGCGGCGACAACCCGTACCGCAATCCCGAGCGCGACGTGCCGCGTGTGCTGGCGACGATGCAGAGGCACCGCCTCGACGCGCTGGTCGCGATCGGCGGCGAAGGCACGCTCGGCGCCGCCGACCGGCTGTTCACCGAGCACCAGGTGCCGGTGGTCGGCGTCCCGAAGACGATCGACAACGACCTCGACGCGACCGACTTCACGTTCGGCTTCTTCTCGGCGGTCGAAGTGGCGACGCGCGCGATGGACGACCTGCGCAGCACCGCCGAGTCGCACGGCCGCGTGATGGTGGTCGAGTGCATGGGGCGCCACGCCGGCTGGATCACCGCCTACGCCGGCGTCGCCGCCGGCGCCGAGGCCGTGCTGGTGCCCGAGCGCGACGCCCACCTCGAGGAGCTGTGTGCCAACCTCGACCGGCTGCGCAAGAGCGGCGCGCGCTCGGCGATCGTGGCCGTCGCCGAAGGCGCGCGGCTCTACGAGGGCGGCACCTGCTTGTCGTCGATGGAGAAGGACGAGTTCGGCGAATACAAGACCGGCGGTGCTGCGGCCATGCTGGCGAAACGCATCCAGGCTCGGCTCGGCTGGGAGGCTCGCCATCTGGTGCTCGGCCACCTGCAGCGCGCCGGCAAGCCGATCGCCTTCGACCGCATCTTCGCGCTGCGCCTCGGGGCCCGCGCTGCTCG
>CANGSN010000453.1 GCA_947455805.1 Planctomycetota bacterium | reverse complement strand
TTCTCTCGGGCTCTCAGGCGCCGCCGGTCGGCGGCGGCGTGCTGCCGTCGCCCGGGCCAGCCGACGGCTCGCCGCCCGCCGGCTGGTCGCCGGGCTTGGGATCCTGGTGGTTCAGCTCCTGCAGCAGCTTGTTGATGCGGATCGCGCCGGCGATGCCGACGTCGTGCACGAACTCGAGGCGCGGGATGGTCCGCGTGTGCAGGCCGCGTCCGACCTCGCGCTGCAGCAGGCCGCGCGCGCGCTGCAGCACGCCTTCGCTGTCCTTCTTGGCCTTCTGTTCGCCGATCGACGTCGGCGCCAGCACCGACCAGTAGGCCTTGCAGACGGTGAACTCGCTGTCGAGCTCGACGCGGGTGATGGTGACGAGGCCCAGCTTCGGGTCGGCGATCTCGCGCTGCAGCAGCTGCGCGAGGCGTTCCTTGATCTGTTCCTGCAGGCGGGCGAGGCGTCGTTCGTTCATCGCGGCGAGATGATCTCGAGCTGGTGGTCGGTCAGCGTGCCGTCGCGCCATTCCTGCAGCTCGTTGAGCAGGTGGTCCATGGTGCTGTTCAGGTGGGCGGTGTCACTGCCGGCGACGATCGCGCCGAGGGTGGCGACGTTGACGAGGTCGAGGTCTTCGATCTCGGCGATGGAGACGTTGAAGGAACGGCGCAGCCGATCCTTCAACGCCTTGATGGCGTTGCGCTTGTCCTTGAGCGTCTCCGCGTACGGGATCTCGAGGGAGAACTGGAGCACGCCGATGTGCAGCATCGCTTCGCTTCCTGCGGCGGCGCAGTGCTCGGGGATCACCCGCCGAGCGTGCGCTTGACGAGTTCGATCTGCACGAACTCGAGCTGGTCGCCGACCTTGATGTCCTGGAAGCCCTCGAGCGTCATGCCGCACTCGATGCCGGCCTTGACGTCGCGGACGTCTTCTTCGCCGCGGCGCAGGCTGGCGATCTTGCCCGACCAGACGACGGCGCCGTCGCGAGACAGGCGCGCGGTCGCACTGCGACGGATGATGCCGTCGAGCACGCGGCAACCGGCGATGAGGCCGAACTTCGACGACCGGAAGGTCGCCTTGATCTCGGCGTGGCCGATGACGTTCTGCACTTCCTGCGGCGCCAGCAGGCCTTCCATGGCCGCCTTCACCTGGTCGAGCAGCTCGTAGATGACGTCGTAGTAGCGGATCTCGACGCCTTCGCGCTCGGCCGCCTGGCGGGCGCTGCTGTCGGCGACGGTGTTGAAGCCGACGATGACGGCGCCCGAGGCGCTGGCGAGGCTGACGTCGGTCTCGTTGATGCCGCCCAGTGCGCTGTGCACGAGGTTCACGCGCACTTCCGCCGTGGTCAGCTCCTCGAGGCACTTCTTGATCGGCTCCAGCGAGCCCATCGCGTCGGCCTTGAGGATCAGCTTGATCTCCTTGGTGTTCTTCTCGGCGAGCTTCGCCGACAGCGTCTCCAGGGTGACCGCCGAACGTTCGGCGCGGGACAGCTCGCGCACGCGGCGCTGCCGTTCCTCGACGACTTCCTTGGCCTTCTTGGCGTCCTCGACCGCGAACAGCTTGTCGCCGGGGGCGGGCAGGCGATCGAGACCGAACAGCGTGACCGGCGTCGACGGGCCGGCCTCGTCGAGGTTCTCGCCGTGGTCGTCGATCATCGCGCGCACGCGGGCGAAGCTCTCGCCGCAGACCACCTGGTCCTTCAGGCGCAGCGTGCCGTCGGTGACCAGCAGCGTGACGACGACGCCCTGTTCGGGCGACTGCCGCGACTCGACGACGATGCCCTTGCCGGCGGCGTCCGGGCGCGCGCGCAGGTCGAGGATCTCGGCTTCGAGCAGGATGCGTTCGATCAGCTCCGGCAGGCCCTTCTTCGTGACCGCGGAGACCTCGACCATGCCGATCTCGCCGCCGTAGTCCTCGGACTGCAGGCCCTTGATCATCAACTGCTGCTTGACCTGGTTCGGCTTGGCGCTCGGCAGGTCGCACTTGGTGATGGCGACGACGATCTTCACGTTGGCCGCCTTGGCGTGGTTGATCGCCTCTTCCGTCTGCGGCATGACGCCGTCGTCGGCGGCGACGACCAGCACGACGATGTCGGTCAGCTGCGCGCCGCGCGCGCGCATCGCGGTGAACGCGGCGTGGCCCGGCGTGTCGAGCACGACGATCGACTGGCCCTGGTCGTTGCTGACCTGGTAGGCGCCGATGTGCTGGGTGATGCCGCCGGCTTCGTGCTTGGCGACATCGCTCTGGCGCAGCGCGTCCATCAGCGACGTCTTGCCGTGGTCGACGTGGCCCATGAAGGTCACGACCGGCGCCCGCAGCATCTGCTGCTCGCCTTCGCTCTCCTCGACGAGCTGTTCGACCAGCTCGTCCATGGCTTCCTTGTGCTCGACGATCTTGATGTTGCGTTCGAGCTCGAGGCCGACCAGCTCGACCTCTTCGTTGGTCAGCATCGAGTTGATGTTCTTGCCCGCGATCTTGAGCTTGAACATGAACGTGGCGAGCAGGTCGGTGACCTTGACGCCGAGCGCTTCCGACAGCGCCTTCATCGAGACCGGTTCTTCGACCTCGACGATGCGGTTCGGGTCGACCACTTGGCCCAGGCGCGTCTTGCGCTGGCCGCCGGGACCGCCGCGCATGCCGTCGCGGCCCATCGGACCGCGCATGCCGCCCGGGGCGCCGGGGCCAGCCGGCCCGCGGCGCATGCCGGTCTGCGGGGTTGGCCGCATGCCGGTGCGCTGCTGCATCTTCTGCAGCGCCTGTCGCCGCAGGTCACGCGGCGCGGCGGGAGCCGAACGGCTGCGCGCGTCGCGGATCGTCTCCTGCGGCAGCTCGATGCGGCCGACGACGGTCGCCTTCTTCTGCGGCACCAGCAGCTTGCGCACGTCGCTTTCGAGGGCGGCGGCTGGGGGCGTCGCCGGGGCGGCAGGCGATCCAGCGGCCGGAGCGGCTGCTGCCGGCGGCACTGCTGATTGTGGCACTGCTGCCTGGGGCACTGCTGCCTGGGGCACTGCTGCCTGGGGCACTGCTGCCTGGGGCACTGCTGCCTGGGGCACTGCTGCCTGGGGGACTGCTGCCTTTGGCTGCGCGGTCCGCGACGCTGCTGCCCGTGCCACGGCCGGGGTCTGGGCTGCCGCAGGCGATGCGGTCGCCGGCTTGGCGACGGC
>CANGSN010000452.1 GCA_947455805.1 Planctomycetota bacterium | reverse complement strand
CGGCTTGTCCTGTTCGGCCGCTTGCAGCGGCAGGTGCTGCCGCAGCGCCGTCGCCAGCTGCTCGGTGGTGGCGAGGTCGTCGAGCACTTCCAGCTCGACCTCGGCGAACGCGACACTGCGGCCGTCGGCGCTCGCGGTCACCTGGTCGACGACCAGTTCGCAGACGTCGTGCTCGGCGTGGGTGACGATGCGCGCATCGCGCCAGGTCGCGAGTTCGAGGAACGGCTGCAGCGGGCGCAGGCGCGTGAACGGCTCGACGCGGTCGGCGAGTTCGGGCGGCAGCTCGGCCGCGCGCTGCGGCACGGTCGCGTGCGGCCACGGTAGTGCCAATTCGCTGCGTTCGAAGCGGCCTTCGACGACGCGCGCGCGGCCCTTGCAGCACAGCACCGCGCCGTCGTCGCTGCGCCGCAGTCGCAGGCCGATGCCGGCGGCCCGCAGCGAACCGCGGTCGTCGTCGAAGTAGGTGTCGACGTGGCGGCGGCTGGAACTCGCGCGCACGCTGGCGAGCGCGCGCAGGCTCGCGTCGACGGCGGCGACTTCCAGCGGGCCGCTGGCGCGCAACTTGAACTCGGTCTCGACAGGGTCGTTCATGGGCGTGGCACGGCAGGGGGCGCCGGCGGGTGCCGCCAGCATGCCAGGACCGTTCGCCGTCGTGGTGGGGCGGGCGGCGCGATCGGCTCAGGGCATCGCCAGGCGGACCTGGCGGCCGAACAGCTGCCAGAACAGCGCGCCCTTCTCTTCCACGGCCTTGGCCTCGAGCGTCAAGCGCGTGCCCGGATCGCCGGCCAGCATTGGTCGAAGCTCCACGCTGTCTTCACGGATCTTCACGCTGACCCCGCGCACGACGTTGGCGTGCTGACGGTCGAGCGCGTCGGCGAGGCGCAGCAGCGCCGCGAGGCGTTCGACCAGCGTGCGCTCGCGGCGGCGCAGCGCCATGTACTCCTCGTGGTCGCGCGTCGGCGGCGCCTTGCGGTGGTAGCGCGCCAGCAGGCCGACGAGGTGGCGTTCTTCGTCGGACAGGCCGACCAGCTCGCTCGACTGGATCAGGTACTGCGAGTGCTTGTGGTGGCCGTCGTTGTTCACCGCGACGCCGACGTCGTGCAGCAGGGCCGCGGCCTCGAGCAGCACGCGGGCGCGACCGCCGAGGCCGTGCAGTTCCTTGGTCTGGTCGAACAGCTGCCGCGCCAGCGTCAGCACCGTCTCGGCGTGCTCGCGTTCGGCGTGGAAGCGGCGGCACATCGCGCGGCACGACGACAGCACGACGTCGACGTGGTCCTCGGCGGCGAACGTGTCGAAGTGGCCCTGCACGACCTCGGTCAGCAGGCCGTCCTTGATGCCGACGCGCGGCACCAGCACGTCGTTGACGCCGGCGAGCTCGCCGAGGTGCAGGTAGACGATGCCGGCCGGCACGATGGTGTCGGCGCGATCGGGCTTCAGCCCGCGCTTCTCCATGCGTTCGGCCAGCGGCATCTTCGCCAGCTCGTCGACCTCGTGCTGAACCTCGGCCAGCGCGCAGGTGTCCACACCGGCCGTGCGGCGCAGGCTGGTGCGCGCGCCGACGAGGTCGGCGAGGCTGTCGATGTTGCCACCGACGGCGACGTAGCGGTCGATGCGCAGGGCTTCGAAGCGATCGGCGATGCGGTGCTCGAGGCTCCTCAGGTGCTTGTGCAGCAGGTCGACGAAGTTCTCGCCGTTCGCCTCGGCGTCGCGCAGCGACTCGAGCATGCGCAGGGCGCCGAGCCGGTACGAGTCGGCGCTGGTGACCTGGCCCTTCTCGACCAGCACCACTTCGACCGAGCCGCCGCCGACGTCGACGAGCAGCGAACGGCCGCTGCTCAGGTCGACCTTGCTCTCGACGCCGAGCTTCAGCAGGTAGGCCTCCTGCGTGCCGGAGATGACCTCGATCTCGATGTCGGCGGCGGCGCGCACGCGGTCGACCAGCAGGTCGCGGTTGCGTGCGTCGCGCATCGCCGAGGTCGCGATCGCGCGCACGTGGCGCACGCCGTGGCGATCGCAGGTGGCGCGGAAGCGGCGGAACGCGTCGACGACGTCGGCCAGCGTCGCTTCGGGGATCTGGCCGGTGTGGAAGACGTCGCGGCCGAGGCGCACCGGCAGACGGTGGCTCTCGAGGATGCCGATCGCGCCCTTGTTCGCCTCGGCGACGAGGAAGCGGATGGCGTTCGAGCCCATGTCGACGATGCCGATCCGCGGGAGGTCGCCCATGGGATGCGCAACCTAGCGAGGCGCGCGACCGGAGGAAGCGGGACTTCGGCGGAGGTGGGGCGGTCCGGTAGAGTGCCCGCCATGTCGACGCCGAAGCCACCCGAGGACTCGGACCCGCTGTCGAGCACGTTGCGCCACGTGCAGAAGGTGCAGTCGTCCGACGACGCGGACCTGTCTTGGTCCAATCTTCACGACAAGGTCGTGCGCTGGACGGCGGAGGCGACGCACGGACAGAACCTGCCGGTCGAACGCAGCCTCGACGACCTGACGCAGGAAGTGCTGCTGCAGGTCTTCCGCGACATCGCCGAGTTCAAGGTCGAGCCGGGCGCCTCGTTCTCCGGTTGGGTGCGGATGATCGCCAACCGCAAGCTGAACGACTACTGGCGCCGCACGCGCGCCAAGAAGCGCGGCGGTGGTCGCACCAAGCATCTCGGCGACTTCGACGAGAGCGGCGGCCGCGACCACTTCGCCGACGAACGCACGCCGCGGCAGAGCATGCTGGTGCGCTTCGGCGAGCTGCGCGACTCGGTCGAGAAGGCGCTCTGCGAACTCAGCGACAAGCACAAGCGCGTGCTCGAACTGCGCCTGTTCCAGGGCAAGAGCTTCGCCGAGATCATGCCGCTGCTCGGCTACACCAAGGAAGTCACCGTGCGGTCGCTGCACATGCGCGCACTGCAGCGCCTGCAGGAGCTGATCGCGCCGTTCGACGCGTGACCGGCGCTCGCATCCGATCCGCCTGATCCGTCCGGCTGATCCGATCGGTCAGATCAGGCCGATCAGGATCGGCAGCACGTCCTCGATCGACGCCTCGTTCGCATCCTCGTTGATGCGCTTCTCCGGCGATTCGCCGCCGCGGCTCGATGGACCGGCCGGACCACCGTGGCTTGGACCCGCCGGGCCGCCGGTGCTTGGGCCCGACTGGCCGCCG
>CANGSN010000451.1 GCA_947455805.1 Planctomycetota bacterium | reverse complement strand
CTCGACAAGCCGCGCGAGTGGATCACCGGCTCGAAGGACCACCAGCTGGTGGCGCAGGCGCTGTTCAAGGCCGGCCAGCAGCAGATGGACGACGCCGCGCGGGCGCTCGAGCTGAACCAGCCCGAGGTCGCGCGGCAGTTCGCCGACCGCGGCCGCGACAGCCTGAAGCGCGGGATCGACGAGCTGGCGCCGCTGCTGAAGGACAAGAACCCGCCGTTCGCGGCGCTGTTCTACCAGGGCCGCTGCCTCGAGCTGCTGTTCCGCTACGCGGAGCGCTACGAGGGCCTGTCGATCACCAAGAACGCCGCCGACTACCAACGTCGCGAGCAGGAGGTGCGCGACGCGTTCCTGAAGATCACCGTGCGCGACGTCAAGAAGACCGGACCGCGCGCCGACATCGAGGAACTCGGTCCGTGGGGCCGCGCCGCGCAGACGGCGATGGTGCACTTCCAGTGGATGAACCAGCACGCCGACTACGACGTGACGCAGAAGATCCAGGCGCTGACCTGGCCCGGAGAGAAGGACCAGTGAGCGACGATCGGGAACGCCTGCAGGACGGCTTCGCGCGCTTCGTCGCCGCCGCCGCCGAGCTCGAACGCAGCTACGTGGCGCTGAAGGAACGCGCCGCCGCCGTCGACCTCGAGCTGCAGCAGACCAACGCCGCGCTGCACGCGGCGCTCGACGAGCGCGATGCGGTGTTCGCCGCGCTGCCGATCGGCGTCGTCGTCCTCGACGGCCGCGGCGAGGTCGTGCGGCGCAATCCCGAGGCCGAACGGCTCGACGTCGCGGCGCGCGGTGCTGGCATCGCGCTCGAGCAGCAGCCCGCGGGCGACGTGGCGTTCGCCGGGCGCACCGTGCGCGTGCGCACCGTGCCGATCGCGCGCGGCGCCCTGGTTCTGCTGGAAGACCGTTCGCAGGTGCACGAGCTCGAACGCGAGGTGCACCGCCTCGACCGCCTCGCCGGCCTGTCGGAGCTGGCGCTCGGCATCGCGCACGAGATCAAGAACCCGCTGAACGGCGTGATGGGCTTCGCCGCACTGCTCAGTCGCAGCGAGGACCCGGCGGCGATGAAGCGCTTCGCCGGCAAGGTCGTGCAGGGAGTCGCGCAGGTCGACGGCATCGTCAAGGCGTTGCTCGGCTTCGCCCGCCCCGAACGACAGCGCGGCCGCGCCGCCAGCGTCGGCGAGGCGGTCGCCGAGGCCGCCGCCGCGTCGGGCCTGCCGAGCGTGCGCGTGCAGGTGCTGGGCGCGCGCGAACTGCGCGCCGACGGCGACGCGCTGGCGCGCGTGCTGACCAACCTGTTCCGCAACGCCATCGAGGCGGCGCCGGCGGTGCGCCTCGTCGTCACCGCGCGCAGCTTCGGCGGCCAGCTCGAACTCGACGTGCAGGACGACGGCCCCGGCGTGCCGTCGCACGTCGGCGACAAGGTGTTCGAACCGTTCGTCTCGTCGAAGGAGCGCGGCACCGGCCTCGGCCTGCCGCTGTGCCTGCGCGTGCTGTCGTTCCTCGGTGGCAGCCTCGAGCTGCGCAATCCGGGCGAGGTCGGCGCGTGCTTCCGCGTGCGCCTGCCGCTGCTCGAAGCCCAGGCCGCCGTCGCCGTCGAGCCGGCCGCCACCGCGGAGGCCATGGCGTGAGTGCTCGCGAGACCGTGCTGCTCGCCGACGACGAACCGTTGTCGCGCGAGTTCCTGCAGGAAGCGCTGCAGTCGTTCGGCTGCGAAGTGCACGCCGTCGCCGACGGCCGCGAAGCGATCGCGCTGCTCGGCCAGCGCGGCTTCGACCTCGTCGTCACCGACTGGCGCATGCCGCACGCCGACGGCTTCGCGGTGCTCGCCGCCAGCAAGCAGGCCGATCCCGACCGCCCGGTCGTGCTGGTCACCGCGCACGGCACCATGCACACCGCCGTGCAGGCGATGCGCCAGGGAGCCGACGACGTGCTGGAGAAGCCGATCGTGCTCGAGGAGCTCGAGGTCGTGCTCGCGCGCATGCGCGAGAAGCGCCGTCTGCTGCGCGAGAACACGTTCCTACGCGCCGAGACCAGCGGCGGCGACATGGTGATCGCCTCGGCCGCGACGCAGGCCGTCGTCGACATGGTGCAGCGCATCGCGAAGAGCCGCGCCGCGGTGTTGATCCGCGGTGAGAGCGGCACCGGCAAGGAGCGCATCGCCGCACTCGTGCACAAGCACAGCGACCGCGCGCAGCGGCCGTTCGTGAAGCTGAACTGCGCGGCGATCCCCGAGGCGCTGCTCGAGAGCGAACTGTTCGGTCACGAGGCCGGCTCGTTCACCGGTGCTTCCCGCCGCCGCGAAGGCCGCTTCGAGCTCGCCGACGGCGGCACGCTGTTCCTCGACGAGGTCGGCGAGATGTCGCCGGCGATGCAGAGCAAGCTGCTGCGCGTGCTGCAGGAAGGCGAGTTCGAGCGCGTCGGCGGCAACCGCACGCTGCGCGTCGACGTGCGCATCGTCGCCGCCACCAACCGCGACCTCGACGCCGAGGTCGCCGCCGGCCGCTTCCGCGCCGACCTGCTGTGGCGCTTGTGTGTCGTGCCCGTCGTGCTGCCGCCGCTGCGCGAACGGCCCGACGAGATCGTGCCGCTGGCCCGCCACTTCCTCGGCAAGGGCCTCGTGCTCGACGCCGGCGCCGAAGCCGCGCTGCGCGCCTGGCACTGGCCGGGCAACGTGCGCGAGCTGCAGAATGTCGTGCAACGCGTGGGCATCCTGTGCGACGGCGGCGTCGTCACCGGCGAGCTGGTGCGTCGCTGGCTGCAGCCGACCGGCGAGCTGCCGACGGCGCCGGCGACCGAGCCGATCTACGTGCTGCCGACCCCGGACCCGCTGCAGGCGCTGGTCGGCCGTTCGCTGGCCGACGTCGAACGCGAACTGGTGCAGCGCACGCTGCGCCACAACGCCGGGAACCGCACGCGCACTGCCGAGATGCTCGGCATCGGTGTGCGCACGCTGTTCAACAAGCTGCAGGAGACCGTGCCCGCGGTCGCCGTCGCCGACAGCGCCGTGGTCCAGGCTTCCGGAGCGTCGACCGCGCATGGCGGCATCGCGCCCTGAGCGGCGCACGCCGCCGCCGCGCGGGCCGCTGTCGGGACGTCGCACGTTCTGGCGGCGCGCGCTCGCCAGCGTCGTCGCCGCCTGCAACCG
>CANGSN010000450.1 GCA_947455805.1 Planctomycetota bacterium | reverse complement strand
GGTCGCGGGGTCGCTGGCGTTCTTCGACACCTCGTGCCGCGCCGGCGTGCTCGACCTCGGCGGTGGCTGCAGCGGCAGCGCCGGCCCGGTGTCGCTGCGCATCGCCACACGCGCCTGGCTCGGCGCCGCGACGCGCACGGTGACGAGCGGCATCCCGGCGAACGCGCTGGCGATCGGCGTGTTCGGCGCGAGTCCGGTGACGCTGCCGCTGCAGCCGGTGCTGCCGATCGCGGGCGCCGGCTGCACGCTGCGTGCGGCACCGGACGTGCTGTTGCTGCTGCCGGTCGTCGACGGTGCGGTGTCGGTGCAGTGGACGCTGCCGAGCACGCCGACGCTGGTCGGCGTGTCGTTCGCGCAGCAGACGGTCGTGCTCGAGAGCGCCGCTGGTGTCGCCACGCTGGTGACGACGAGCAACGCGGCGCAGTTGTCGGTGGGCTCGTTCTGAGGACGATCCGTCGCGCGCGTCAGCGCACCGCGACGACGCCGAACGCCCGCGGGTTCGGTTGCACGCGCGCGAAGCCGGCGCTGCGCAGCCGTTCGACGACGCCGCGCGTCGTGCGGGCGCCGTTCGGCGATTCGGGGTCGCCGATGTAGTGCACGACGCGACCGCCCTTCCTCGTGATGCGCAAGAGCTGCTCGTAGAACGCGCCCGAGTACAGGTGGCCGGCGAGCTGGAACGACGGCGGATCGTGGATCACGTGTGCAAACTGGCCGTCGGCGAACTCGTGCACCAGCTCGGCGACGTCGCCGACGCGCTGTTCGAGGTTCGCGGCGGTGAACAGTTCGGCCGACCACGGATTGTCGCGCGCCAGCTCGAGCGCTGCCGGATCGAGTTCGACGGTGACCACCGACGGCGCGCGGCTCGCCGCGTGGATCGCCGTGTAGCCGAGGCCGGTGGCCGTATCGAGCACGGGGCCGGCGAACGGGCCGTCGCCGCCGGCCTTGCGCACCGTGTCCTCGCGCGGATCGATGCCGACGATCCGATGCATGGTGAAGCCGCCGACCAGCGTCGTCGGCGCCGTGCCCGTCGGCAGCAGCGAACGCACCCAGCCGGTCGTCGCCGAGAACACGCGCAGCTCGCGCGCTTCGCCGCCCTGCACCACGAAGCACTTGTTGGGTGCGTCGGCGATGCGTTCGGCCAACGCCCATGACAGCTGCGCACCGTTCGCGAACGTGGCGCCGTCGGCGGCGAGCGCCACGTCGCTGCGCGTGCGGCCGAGGTCGGCCGACGAGGTCGCGGCAGTGGCGCCGCTGCGGCGCGCGGCCAGCAGTGGTGCGATTTCGAAGTGCGACAGGGTCAGAACGGGCGCCGTCGACATGCCGGGCCGAACGCTACTGCGGCCGCGGCGTCGTGTTCTCGTAGAACCAGACGAACGAGCGCCGCTGCGCTGCCGGCACCAGCGTGCCGAGCTCCTCGGTCAGCTTCTGCATGCGCTCGCGGTTCTGGTCGCGCTCCTTCTTCTGCGCCTTGTAGGCCTCGGTGTAGCGCTTGCCCGCTTCGGCTTCGTCGGCGACGCCGGCGCTGGCCTTCTGCGCCTCGGCGGTCAGTCGCTGCAGCTCCTGCTGCAGCTCGGCGGTCGCGGCGTGGATCGCCTGCACGCGCTGCTGGTCCGCCGCGGTCAGCTCCTTGCCCTTCGGTCGCCAGTGCGAGTAGCCGCCGACGAACAGGTCGAGGTCGCCGTCGCCATCGGCGTCGCCCGCTTCGGCGTACAGCCCGCTGTCGGGCCGGTTCGCCGCTTCTTTGCCCTTCGTGCTGACCGGCACCAGCGTCTGCAGCGGGCCGAAGCGCGCCTGCTTGCCTTCGCCGATGTTGCGGCACCAGAACACGCCCCCGCCGGCCTTGTCGCTGTAGGCGTCGCCCATGCTGCTCAGCAGCAGATCCACGCGACCGTCGCGATCGAAGTCGACGAGGCGCAGCGTCGCCACCGTGCCGGGCACGTCGATCGGTGCGTCGCCGCCGAGCACGCGCTGGTTGCCGCGCGCGAACTTCGGCGCCGCCGCGGTGCCGCGGTTCTCGCGGCGGTAGACGTGGCCCGACTTGTGGTCGCCGAGCAGCAGGTCGAGGTCGCCGTCGCCGTCGTCGTCGAACGCGATCGCCGACGTCGCGTGGCCGGTGGCCGGCGCCTCGCCGGGCAGGTCGCCGCGCGTCGTCTTCGACCACTTCTTCGCGTCGTGGTCCCAGAACTCGCCCAGCGTGATGCGCACGCCCTCGGCGTCGAGGATCTGCTCCGGTTGCCGCCAGCCGTTGCCTTCGCGGCGCGCCAGGTGCGGCGAGCCGTCGAACGTGCCGGCGACGAGGTCGAGGTCACCGTCCGCGTCGAAGTCCACGAACTGTGGACTCATGCCGATGCATCACCAATTGGCGAAGTCGAGCTCGGCGCCGTCGTTCGCCATCACCTTGGTCTCGGCGGCGAACATCGGCACGCCGGCGCCGCGCTGGCGCAGCGCCACGGTCAAGCGCCCGCGCAGGTCGCCGACGACCAGGTCGGCGAGGCCATCGCCGTCCATGTCGTGCAGCACCGGCGACGGGAACAGGCGGTTCTCGCCGAGGCCCTTCGCTCCGGCCATCAGCTTCACCGGCGGCGCGAAGGTGGGGGCGGTGGCGGTCTGCGCGGGGAGCTGGGAGGCGACGGCGAGCAGGCCGACGGCGAATGGGGCGACGAGTGGGGAGCGCATGGCGCAGAGACTAACGGTCCCCACTCGCTCCAACAGCCCCGCTGCTCAGCGACCGCTCGGCGGCAGCGTCGCCAGTTCGCCGCCGAGGCCCGGCAGCCACGCGACGTCCATGCCGTCCGCCGTCGAACCCAGCTGCTGCCGCAGCGCCTGCATCGTCGCCGCGTCGGCGCAGAACGTCGCCGGCACGATCAGCAGCCGCGAGCGGCCCATGCCCTTCAGCTTCGTCACCAGCTGCGGCAGCGACGGTTCGCCGTCTTCGCAAGCGACCGCGATGTTGGCGAACATGTTGCGGCGCTTCAGCACCTTCTTCTGTTCGTGCTGCAGCCACGTCGCCTTGTCCTCGTCGCTGGTGCCCTTCGGCAGCACGACGACGGTGGTGCCGCCGAACGGACCGCCGGCGAGCGGCAGGCCGCGGCCGCTGGCGAACGTCTCCGCGGTCCACAGGCCATTGCCGCCGACCTGCAGGCGGCGAACGCGCG
>CANGSN010000449.1 GCA_947455805.1 Planctomycetota bacterium | reverse complement strand
GGCCGCGACCACCGCCAGCGTCAGGCCGTGGCCGGCGGCGACCAGTTCGCGCAGCAGCTCGGGCGCCGACGTCGCCAGCTCCGGCGGCAAGCACCAGGTGGCGACGCGGCGCGCCCGCTGCAGTTCGGCCAGCAGCAGCTTCGCCGCCACTGCGGCGCGCTTCGGCAGGCGCCGCCAGTGGCGAGGCGTCACGTGCGCCGACAACGCCGGGTCGTGGAACCACTCGGTGGCGTCGACGACCAGCAGCGGGCGCTCGGCAGGAACGGGCGGCTTGGGCACGGCGGGGTTGTAGCGATCGGGCGGCCGCCGGCCAGCTCGCTCACATCAGCTTGTGCACCAACACAGGGAGCTCGTGCACCAACTGGTTGGCGACGGAACCGAGCACCGGCGTGCCGAGCGAACGCAGGTAGGTCAGGTTGCGCCGCACGACTGCTTCGCGATGCCGGTTGGTCTCGACCACCAGCACGACGGCGTCGAGCGCGCGCACGACGAGGCTCGCTTCCGGCGCGCGGTTCAGGCCGGGCACGTCGACGAGGCACAGGTCGTGGTTCTCGAGCACGTGGTTCAGGGTCGTGCGCAGCTTGTCGCCGGTGAACGTCCAGAACGGGTCGTTGCTGACACCGGCCGGGATCAGGTCGACGCCGGCGGCGACCTCGGGCCGCACCACGTCGCGCAACGACGCCGCACCGGTCAGCAACTCGGCCAGGCCCGGCGACGGCGTCGCCTGGAACACGCTCGCCATCCTGGCGGAGCGCAGCGTCGCTTCGACCAGGGCGACGCGCTTCTGCTTGTTGCCGAGGAACAGCGCCAGGTTCGCCGCGAGGGTGTTCGAGCCTTCGTCGTCGCCGATGGCGCAGAAGCCGATCGCGCGGTGCGTGTCGCCGACACCGCGCTGGAGCAGGTTGGACCACAGGTAGCCGAGCTCGGTCGCGATGACCTCCGCCCGCTTGCTGTTGCCGTCCTTCTGGATCAGGTTGCGCAGCATCGTCACCACCCCTGTTCGCGCAGCGCCGCGTGGCGCCGCAGGTTCTTGCCGTCGAGGCTCGGCATCACGCCGATCACCGCCAGGCCTTCGATGCGTTCGAGGTCGTCGCGTGTGCGCACGACGTCGTCGGGCAGCGCGCGCAGCACCAGCACGCCGAGGCCGAGGAACAGGCCGACCGCGAACGCACCGAAGATCAGCTTGCCGCGGTTCGGGCCCTCCTTCTCGAGCGGCAGCGACGCGTTCTGGATCGGCTTCAGAGAGCTGAAGTTGCCCTCGCCGAGCACGCGCTTCTCCTGCGCCTGCTTCCACAGGGCCTCGGTGGCGTGCACGTCGGAGTCGGCACTGAGCTTCGCGGACAGCAGGCGGGAGTAATCGGGCTCGAGCTCGATCAGGCGCCGCAGCTCGGTTTCCTTCTCGGTGCGCAGCGTCGTCGCCGCTTCGAGCTTCGCGCGGCCCGTGGTCAGTTCACTCTCGCGCAGAATCAGGTCTTCCTGCGCCTTCTTGCGCAGCGGGTTGTCGACGTCCTCTTCGACCAGCGGCGCGTCGCGCAGCTCGTCCTTCATCTCCTTCAGCTGCTCGCGCATCGACTTCACCGTGCCCTGCAGGCGGCGCACGTCGGACGAATCCTGGTTGAGCACCGCCGTCTTGAGCTGCCGAAGCTCGAGGTCCTTGGCGACGATGTCCTGCTCGAGGCGCGCGATCGCATCCTGACTGGCCGCACTCTGCTTGACCTTCATCTTGATGGTCAGCGGCAGTGCACTCGGGCCATCGAGCATCGCCTTCAGCCCCTTGATCTCCTCTTCCTTCGACTTGATCTCGGCCCGCAGGTCGCTTTCGCGGCCGGCAGCTCCACCGAGCTCGACCTCGAGGCGCTCCTTGTCGGCGTCGAAGCTCAGCACCTTGGCCTTGCGCACCAGGAACTCGGCCATCGCCTTGTTCGCCGAATCCAGCGCGACCTTGCTCTCTTCGTAGCGCTTCTTCGCGGCGTCGTACGACTTGGTGTCGTCGTAGGTCTCGATGTGCCACCGCTTGGCCTCGTCCATCCAGGTGCCGAGGATCTCGCGCGCCAGCTCCGGGTTGTTGGCGACGCAGGTCGCGACCAGCATGCCGGAGTAGCGCGGGGCGTCGACCAGGATGGTGCGCTTCAGGTGGCGCAGCGCCGCCTCCGGCTTGCGGTCCTCCTCGCGCGTCATGTTCCAGTCGCGCTGGATGCGGAAGAACAGCGACTTGACGCCGTTCTCCTCGCCCTTGCCCGGCTCGTACGGCTGCAGGATGCGGTTCGGGCCGAGGCGCTTGACGACGCGCTCGAGCAAGTCGTTGTTGCTCAGGATGTAGGTGGCGCCGGCCGCCATCATCTCCTGGCTCGTTTCCGCCGCCGACGCGGTGTCGACACGCAGGCGTTCGGCACCCGTCGCGGTGAACTGGAAGCGGCCCTCGCTGACGTAGGTGTTGACCGTCGTGATCGCCAGGAACAGGCCGATCAGCAGGCCGAGGAAGGTGGTGCCGAACAACAGGTAGCGCCCGCGGAAGACGGCGGCGACCAACCGTCGGAACGGCAGGCCACCGAACTCGTCCCCCTGCGCCACCGGCTGCAGGCCAGCGAGCGCCTGGCGCGCGGTGCGCTGCAGTTCGTCTGCGAGGTTCTTCGTCATGCTGTTCCGTATGTTCGCGCCCGTGTGGCCGAACCTTGGGCCGCGGATGGTAGCGGATCCCCGTTGAGCCCACACCGCCGATGCCGTGGCCCTTTTCGGCCACTGGGCACCGCCAGCCTTATGCGCATTCTGCGGCCTGCTGGTCGTCGACTTCGCCGCCTCGGCCGGGCTACGCTGGCGCCCCATGCTCGTCGGAGCTTCGGAGCAGAGTCCCCTGGGGTCGCAACACCGTCGCCCCGCCTCGTCCCGCGCGCGGCGGCCGTGCCCGTTCGACCTCGGCGCCGCCGCACTGGCCGTGGCGTTCGCCGCCTGCGGCGGCTCGCCGCCGGCCAACCCGAACGCGCAGGACGGCCCGCCGGCGACCGCCTCGGTGCGCGACGGCCTCGCCGACGACGTCGACAGCCAGGAGAGCCGCACCTCGGTGTTCGCCAACTGGGACCCGTTCGTCGACCCCGAAGGGCTCCCGGTCGTCTACGAGTGGAGCATCGGCACATCCCCCGTCGGCAGCGACGTGCTGCC
>CANGSN010000448.1 GCA_947455805.1 Planctomycetota bacterium | reverse complement strand
GTCACGGCACGAAGCTGGACGGCAAGACATCGCCACACCTACCATTCGCGACTCGTTCTCAGGAACCCCCATGAGCCAAGCCATCTTCCGCCGCACCGGTCTGTTCGTTGCCACCGGTGCTCTCTTCTTCGCCAGCTGCTCGACCACCTCGCGTGCGCCCGTCGGCGCCGGCGAGATCGCTCCGGGTGAGCCGCTTCGCCTGTCGACGGACGTCGGCGCGCCGACGCGGGCGCCGGTCGTCAAGCAGGACGCCGCGGTGCCGATGAGCCAGGTGCACCCGCGCACGATGGCGACGCTCGGCTTCGTGATCGGCGAACAGGACTTCGAGGTCAACAACGGTGCGCGCATCGTCTCGGGCAGCAACGACGCCTACGGATTCGTCCTGAAGGGCGAACACTTCCTGGAGTCCGACCTCGGCTTCCACGTCTCGATCAACCGCAACGAGTCCAGCAAGATCCGGTTGGACGATGGCGTCAATCCGGTGGTCCGCGGAGACGTGACGAGCACCAACATCTTCCTCGGCCTCGCCTACCGCGCGACCGTCGACGACAAGTTCCGTCTACCGGTCCGCTTCGGCCCGTTCTTCAACCAGTCAGAGCAGGAGATCCCGGGAAGTGCGGATGGTGACATCGAACGCTCGTCGCTCGGCGTGCGCCTCGCGGCCGAGCCGGAATACATCGTGTTCCAGCACAGCGAGGATGGGAAGGTGCGGGAGCTGTCGCTGTTCGCGGAGTTCGGTTGTGGTGCCGGCCCGGCGAAGGTGAAGGACAATGCGGACAGCGAAGACGCGTATGCCTTCAACTTCAACTGGGAGGTCGGTGCTCGCTACCGCATGCCGTCGGGCCTGCTGGTCGGCCTGTCGTACATGGCGATGAAGAACCACTACGGCACGACGGAGAGCTACAACAACGCCGTGTTCTTCGGCGTCGACGACGACTTCGGCGGCTTCATGGTCACCGCCGGCCTGCGCTTCTGATTCGGCTCGCCGGCCCCAGCCCCGATCACTTCGGCCGGTAGACGACGCGGAATCCGATCGAGCCAGCGCTGCGGTTGCGACGGAACGAAGTCGTCGACGGGTCCTTCTTCAGCGGCCAGCTCGACGACGCGGCGCTGGCCGGGGCCAGCAGTTCGAACACGCCTTCGCCGTCGCGCAGGTTCTTCAGCTCCGGCGACCCGGCGGCGACCAGGCGCGACCAGTCGGCCTCGCTCGGCAGTTGCAGGCCCTGGCCGCGATCGGCGAGCCAGCCGAGGATCGCTTCGCCGCTGATGCTGGTCTTGGCGCCATCGCCGCCAGCGCCTTCCCACTGCTTCTCGCTGACCTCGCGCACCGCGGCATAGAGCCCCGGCTTGCCGTTGCCGTCGACGGCGATCGCCACCAGCTCGATGCCCGAACGCTCGTGCACGATGCGCAGCGGATAGCCGGCTTGGGTGCGCTGCTCGTCCTTGGCGCGGAAGCCGGGCAGTTCCTTCGGCGTCACCGTCGGAGAAGTGGCTGGCGGCGTCACCGGCGGTGTGACCGGCGGCGCAACGGCGCGATCCTTGTCCGGATCGCCGGCGACCGCGGCACCCGCGACCGGCACGTCGACGACGACCTCCGGGCTGCGGTTGCCGGCGGCGTCGGTGGCGACCATGCGCCACTTCGTCGTCGCGGCGGGCGCCCGCAGCACCGCGGTCCACGTGCCGCCTTCGGCATCCTTGCGCACCAGCGAGGCAGCGACGCCTTCGACGACGATCGTCAAGCCGTCGCTGCGTTCGCGCCACGTGCCGCCGATGACGACGGTCGAACCCGGCGCCGCCGCGGTCACCGGCTCGGCGACGACGGTCGGCGCCACCGTGTCGAGCGTGATCGTCAGCTTGCGCTCGTCGGAGGGGCCGTTCTCGTTGCGCGTGCGCAGCGCCAGCGTGCGCGCTTGCCCTTCGCGCAGGAACGGCCGCAGGTCGAGGCCGAACGGCGTCGTCGCCGCCACCTTCTCGCCATCGACCAGCAGCTCGGCCTCGGGGTCGTCGCACTGCAGCAGCAGGCGCGCGTCGAGGCTGCGCACGAACAGCGGGTCGCGGCCGACGGTGCGGTTGTCGCTGCCCTCGCGCAGCGAGGCGATGGCGAGGCTCGGCACGCGCGCGGTGCAGTTGAAGGTGAAGGCGTCGGTGGAGGTGATGCCGACGAGGTTGGTGACCACGACCTCGACGCGCTTCTGGCCGAACGTCAGCGTGATCTCGCCGGCGAACACCTTCGGGTTCTCGGGATCGCGCTGCAGCTCGAACTTCTGGCCGTCGCAGCTCGCGACGACCGTGTCGGCGTACTCGTTCGACATGCGCACCTTCAGCAGCGTGCGCGTGCGGGCGATCTGGTTGTTGTTCCGTGTCTTCGGCTCGACGGGCTCCCACTGGGTCTTCGGCGGCCGCACCACCTCGACCTCCATCACGGGCGTGCTGCGGCCGTCCTTGCGCGCTTCGAACTGCAGCTGGCTCGGGCCTTCCTTCGGCACCTGGACCGACACCGTGAACGAGCCGTCGCTGCGCCACTCGGCGCGCACGGGCTGGCCGTCGACCAGCAGTTCGCCGCCCGGTTCGCTGAGCTTGCCGTCGATCGAGACCGTCGAGTCGGCGGTGATCAGCCGGCCGTCGGCGCGCGGCTTGGTGAGGCGGAAGCTGCCGACGAACGTGAGCCCGGGCGGCGGCGCGGCGAGCGTCACGCGCCACGGCAGAAGCGCCCGTTCCTCGTCGTCGACGCGCACTGCGACGGCGAGTGAACCGTCGGCGCCGACGCGGCGGCGTTCGCGGAACGAGCCGTCGCTCTTGCGCGCGACCTCCTCGCCGCCGAGGCGCAGCTCCTGCACGAAGTCGGCCTGCAGCACGCCCGCGAACTCGATCTCGCGGTCGGCGGGCTGCGGCGTCGTCGCGTCGGGGCGTTCGCGCCGCAGCGCCTTCTCGGCGGCGGCGGCCATCGCCGTGCGCAGCTGCTGGCGCTGCCGTTGCAGTTCGGGCGTGTCCTGCAACTGTTGCGCGCGCAGCAGTTCGTCGCGCGCCTCCTTCAGCTGGCCTTCCGCTTGCAGCGCGTCGGCGCGCTTGCCGCGCAGACGGGCGAGGCGCTGTGTGCGCTCGGTCTGGGCGGCAGCGTCGCCGACGCGCTCGGTTTCGACGATGGCGCCCGCGAGGTCGTTGCGGCC
>CANGSN010000447.1 GCA_947455805.1 Planctomycetota bacterium | reverse complement strand
TCGGCCCCTGGGTCGCGGCACTGGCCGCGAACGCCAGTTCGTCGTCGGCGTGGAGCCTCGTCGGCGCCAGCGGCTTCGCCTACAAGTTCGGCCTAGCGTCGCTGTGGCTGATCCCGGGCTGCATCGGCGGATTCGTGCTGAACTGGTTCTTCGTGGCGCCGCGGCTGCGCGACCGCACCGGCAGCGCGATCACGCTGACCGAGTTCCTCGCCGGCCCGCGCGAAGCACCGGGGCATCTGCCGCTGGCGATCACCGCCTCGGTGCTGACGCTGCTGTCGCTGGCGACCTACGTGGCAGCGCAGATGCAGGCCGCCGGCAGCGCCTTCACGCACGCGTTCGCCACCCAACAGACGCTCGGCGTGCTGCTCGGCGCCGCGGTGACCATCGCCTACACGCTGCTCGGCGGCTACCTCGCGGCCAGCATCACCGACACGCTGCAGGGTCTGCTGATGGTCGGCGTCGCCGTGCTGGTGCCAGCGGCGGCGGTCGCCCACCTCGGCGGCTTCGGCGGCTTCGTCGACGCGGTGGCCGCCGTCGACGCCCCGGGCTTCCAGGACCTGACCAGCACGCACGAGGGCGGCGCCGCGATCGCGTTCGCGCTCGGCTTGTGCGGCATCGCGCTCGGCTACCCGGGCCAGCCGCACGCGGTGAACAAGTTCATGGGCATGGCGCCGGGCGCCTCGATGACGATCGCGCGCAGCGTCGGCATCGGCTGGGCGGTGATCCTCTACCTCGGCATGATCGTGCTGGGCCTGGCGGCGCGCGCGTCGTGGACGCTGCCGGCCGGTGCCCACGAAGACGCGCTCTACGAGGCGAGCCGGCACCTGCTGCCGCCGCTGGTCGACGGCATCGTGCTGGCCTCGGTGCTGGCGGCGATCATGTCGACCGTCGACAGCCAGTTGCTGGTCTGCGCCAGCAGCATGACCCACGACCTCGGCCTCGCCTACCGCCACCCGGACCGGGCGCTGCTGCTGGCGCGCACCACCGTGCTCGGCATCGGCATAGCGGCGACCGTGGCCGCGTTGCTGCTGCCGAAGAACGTGTTCGACAACGTGCTGTTCGCCTGGGCTGCGCTGGGCTCCTCGCTCGGCCCGCTGCTGCTGGTGCGCTTGTGGCGCGGTCCGGTCGCGCCGAACTGGGCGCTGGCCTCGATGCTGGTCGGCGGCCTCGGTGCGATCGCCGGCTTCTACTGGCCGGTGCTCGGCCCTGGCTTCGCCGACCGCGTGCTGTCTTGGGCCGCCGCTCTGGCGCTCGCTCTGCTCGGCAGTCGCCGCGCCGGCCCGACCTTCGCGACTCAGCCTGCTGTCGCGGATCGGCCGATGGTCGCGTCGATCGCCGCGAATCCGCGCCACGCCCCTGCACCATCGAAGCCGGAGCCGTAGCGTTCCGGCTAACTCGCCCACCATGCGCAAGAGCTATCTCGTCTTCGGCCAGCCGCCGATCGAACAACCCGAGGTCGACGAAGTCCTGGCCTGCCTGCGCAGCGCGTGGCTCGGCACCGGTCCGAAGGCCGCCGAGTTCGAGAAGCGGATCGCCGCCTACAAGGGCGTGCCATACGCCGTCGGCCTGAACTCGTGCACCGCCGGCCTGCACCTCGCTTGCGTCGTGCTCGGCCTGCAGCCGGGCGACGAGGTCGTCACCACGCCGATGACGTTCTGCGCGACGGTCAACGCCATCGTGCACGCCGGGGCGACGCCGGTGCTCGCCGACGTCGACCCGGTGACGATGAACATCGACCCGGCGCAGGTGCGCAGGAAGATCACGCCGAGGACCAAGGCGCTCTTGCCGGTGCACTTCGCTGGCCGGCCGTGCGACATGGATGCGCTGATGGCGATCGCGCGCGAGCACCGGCTGAAGGTCATCGAGGACTGCGCGCATGCGATCGAGACCGAGTACCGCGGCCAGAAGGCCGGCACGATCGGCGACCTCGGCGTGCTGTCGTTCTACTCGACCAAGAACATCGTCACCGGCGAAGGCGGCATGGTGCTGACGCGCGACGAGCAGCTGGCCAGGCGCACGAAGCGCATGGGCCTGCACGGCATGTCGGCCGACGCCTGGAAGCGCTTCACCGACGACGGCTACAAGCACTACGACGTCGAGGAGATCGGCTTCAAGTACAACCTCATGGACCTGCAGGCCGCGATCGGCATGCACCAGATCACGCGGGTCGAGCCGTACTGGCAGCGCCGCCTCGTGCTGTGGCAGCGCTACATGAAGGAGCTCGGCGACCTGCCGATCGGCCTGCCGGCGCCGTGGGCGAGCCACGAGCGGCACGCGCTGCACTTGTTCACGATCCTGGTCGACAAGCAGCGCTGCGGCGTCTCGCGCGACGAGATGCTGATGAAGTTGCACCAGCAGAACATCGGCACCGGCGTGCACTACCGGTCGCTGCCGAACATGTCGGTGTATCGCCGGCGTTTTGGTTGGAAGCCGGAGGACTACCCGGCGGCGCAGGCGATCGGCGACCGCACGCTGTCGTTGCCGCTGACGCCGCGCCTGACCGACGACGACGCCGGCGACGTGATCGCGGCGGTCCGCCAGGCCCTCGGCGCGTGAGAGCTCGCGGCGGCCGCTGGGCCGGCGCTGGTTTTCCCCCGGCGCCGAACTGAAGGCGTTCGCAGCAGCGCCATGGGAGCGACCCGAGCCGCCGCGCCAGCAGCCACCGCCGACGGCGATCACGATGCCCGCGGTCGCGTGCCGATCGGAACGGCGTCCGTGACTCGCCACGAGGAGACCACCACCGAAGCCGGGGCCGAATCCGCCCGCGCCCTGCTGCGACGCATCACCACGATGTGGCGCAACGCGTCGATCTACGCTCCGGAGCACCCGCGCGTGCAGGGCGCCGTCGCGGCCGTGCTCGGGCACTTCGGCTACGCGGCGACGACCGACCGCAGCATGCTGGTGCGCGAGGGCAAGCTGCTGCTGTGCGGAACCTCGTTCGAACTCGACGACGACGACGCCGCCGTGCTGGTCGCGCGCCTGCGCGAAGTGGGCCTGCGCGGCTTCGAGCTGACGCCCGAGGCGACGCCGAACGACCTGGTGGAGTTCGTGCAGACGGCGCGGCGGCAGCGCCACCGCGGCGCCAGCGAGCTGGTGGCGAAGTGGCCCGCCGACCATGGCCGGTTGCGCGCCTTGCCGCTGGTGTTCGAAGGGGACTTCGGGGCCGACGGT
>CANGSN010000446.1 GCA_947455805.1 Planctomycetota bacterium | reverse complement strand
TGGGAACGGTGCTGTGACCTCGGGCAGGTCGTGGCGGGGGAGCGGTGCGTCCGGAGGGCGCGAAACTGGCCGGAACGAGCCCCAAGCGGGCTCTTGCGACCGCCTGGACTGGGACGTGCGCGGGCGGCAGGATGAGCGGGGTGGGTTCCAGGTGGTCTGGGACCGCAGCTTGAACTTCCTATCCCCCGCAACGCGCAGAAGTGCTTGGGCGGCTGGCAGCGGGTGACGCTCGCCGACGTCGCCGCGCAGCCCGACGTCGACCCCGACGAATGGCGATGTCCGCACGCTGACGGTCACGGCGAGCTTGCTGGCTGAACACGGCGATCGCGCGGCGGTGGCGGCGCTGGTGCAGTGCGAGGCATGGAGGGCGCGGCTTTTGGAACTGCCGCCGGCGCGGTGAAGCCCGCGCCGCACGCTTCAGAACAGGCGCAGCATCAGCGCGTTCGAGGTCGCGATGCGCTGGATGTTGCCGAACGCATCGAGATCGAACTGCGCGAACTGGTGGTAGAGCTTGGCACCGACCAGGGCCGCGCTGCTCGGCAGCGGTACGACCGCGGTGGCGACGCCGGCGGCGGGCAACAGCGCCGCCGTGATGTCGGGCGACGGCACCAGCTCGCAACCGGGCAGCGCACCGGGCAGCACCAAAGCCAGCGGGATCTGGGTGGTCAGGAACGTGCCGCCGTAGACGACGAGCGCGATCGATGTCGGCGTGAAGCCGTTCGCCTGCGTCACCAGCGTGCCGCCGAGCTGGGCCGGCTGCACCGTGCTGGCCGTCATCGCACCGGCGGGGCCGACGCACAGTGTCGGCACCGCGGCCGCAAGCGGCGCGCAGTTCGGCGTGTAGCGCACGAGATCGCCGGTGGGGGTGTCGTCGATGCGCGGCGCGCCGCAGACCAGCAGGTCGCCGTTCGGCAGGCGCTGCCAGTCGGTCGGGGTCGCCGTGCGCGCCACCGGCCAGAAGGCACCGTTGCTCCACCGCGCGAGGTTCTGCATCGGCAGGCCGCCGAGCTCGAGCATCGTGCCGGCGACCAGCACGTCGCCGTTGGGCTCGCGCGTGATCAGCGTGCCCCGCGGCTGGTCGTCGCGGCACGCGGTGCCGAGCGGCGACCAGGTCGTGCCGTTCCAGCGCGCTGCGACGTGGCGCGCCGAGCCGAAGTAGAACTCGCCGGCGACCAGGATCTCGCCGTTGGCCTGGGCTTCGATGGCGAACGACGGGCCGCCGGGGCCGGTGCCGATCGCCTGCCAGGCGCTGCCGCTCCACCGCACGATGCGCTCGGCGGTCGAGCCGGCCCAGAAGAAGAAGTAGCCAGCGACGATCAGGTCGCCGTTCGGCGCCGCATCCATCGCGGTGATCAGTCCGCCGAGCGGTCCCGGCAGCGTGCTCCAGCTGGTGCCGTTCCACAGGTGCACCTGGTCGGGCGAGGCCACGGCGACGTCGTCGTTCGGCAGCACCGCCATGGCGATCGGATTGCCGATCGGCGGCACCAGTGGACTCCACGTGGTGCCGTTCCAGTGCGAGAGGATGTGCTGCCCCGGATAGACCGTGCTCGTGCGCATGCGCGCGACCAGGTCGCCGTTGCTGCGCCGAGCCAACTGCACGACGGGCGCCGACAGGCCGGCGCCGAGCGCCTGCCACGCGCTGCCCGTCCATTCGGCGACGCCGGTGGCGGCGACGCCGCCGACCGCATGGAACGCGCCGCCGACGACGTAGCCGTTCGGCGTCGTGGTTGCGCACAGCACGCGGCCGTCCTGGTCGCCGCTGCCGAGGCCCGACCAGCTGCCGTTCCAACTCGCGACGCGCGCCGCCGGCATGCCACAGTTGTCGAACGAGCCGCTGGCCAGCAGTTCGCCGTTGCTGCGGGCCGCGAGGCTCGTCACCACCGCGTCGGCGGTGGCGAGCAGGCTCCACGGCGTGTTGGCGGCACTCGCCGTCTGCACGCTGTACGTGGAGCTGGATTCCATGGCGACGGCGACGCCACCGCCGGGCAGCGTGGTCAGTGCGGTTGCCCGACCGATCAGCGTCGTCGTGCCGAACGTCGACCAGCTGGTGCCGTCGAACGCGCGCACCGCGGTGCCACCCGCCGCCGAGCCGGCGGCGAGCAGCGTGCCGCTGGTGGTCTCCGCCAACTCGTGGCACGAGCGCAGCAAGGTCGTGTTGCTGATGCCGAGGCTGGTCCAGGCCGACCCGTTCCAGCGGTAGAGGCCGCACTCGGCGACGACGCCGAGGCCGATGTAGCTCTGGTCGTTGGCGAGCACGAACTCGCCGTTCTGCAGCGCCAGGATCGCCGTGCCGCCGGCGGCCACCGGGCTCGTCGGCAACTGCGGCAGTGGCGTCCACGTCGAACCGTCCCAGCGGGTTGCGGCGTCGCCGAACGACGACAGGTATCCACAGACGACGACATCGCCGTTCGGCAGGCAGGCAACCCCGGCGAGGGGGAGGGGGACGGGGTAGGCCGTCGTCACGCCAGCACCGAGCGAGGCCCAAGTCGTGCCGTTCCAGCGCGCGACGTTCCGGGCCAAGGTGTCGCCGGCGTGCGTGAACGAGCCGACGACGAGCAGCGAGTGGTCCGGAGCGACCGTCAGCGCCGTGACGCTCCCTGCTCCGGTCGGGAGCGACGGGGTGCTCGGCCACGGCGTCGCCACACGGATGCCGGTGCCAAGCGCACTCCAGCTCGCCGTGGCGAAGTCGTAGACCGCGAGGTTGTTCGCGGCGACGCCACCCGCCACCGTGAACGTGCCGCCGACGACGAGGCGTTCGGCCAGCGGTCCGGGCCCGTCGGGGTCCCACAACTGGCTGCACAGGATCGCGCCGTCGACGGTCGCGCGCTGCAGCAGCGGCGCGAACTGCGGATCACACTGCGCGATCAGGCCGCCCGCCAAGGCGAGCGCCACGGGCCAGAGGTGCGGTGCGCGGGGGCGCGACAAGTTCGGCGACGTCTCCATCGCCACAGGCTAATGCACTCGATGCCGCCGGCAAGCGCCGGCGGCCGGGCCCGGCATCTCTTCACGCTGCGCAATCCTTCATGCTCCTGTTCGAGGGCGCGGCTGACCAGGTTGCGGGTGTTGTCGTCCAAGAACGGAACGTCGGCGAGGAGCCGGTGATTCTGCCCGAGGCCGGCAGGCCGGCAAGCCGCGGCCCGCAAGCGCGCGACGAAGTGGCGCTTCAGGGTGGGGGC
>CANGSN010000445.1 GCA_947455805.1 Planctomycetota bacterium | reverse complement strand
GCATGCTGCTGGCCAGCGCCTTGTCGCCCGCACGCACAGTCACCGTCCACGACAGGCCGTCGGTGGCAGCGCCGTTGCCCAGCACGGTGGCGGCCGCGCGCAGCGTGCCGTCGGCGGTGCCGAAGGCGAACGCGTCGAACCGGTCGAGCGTCGGCTGCTGGTCGAGGCACAGGATCACGTCCTGCCAGATGCCGCCGAAGTGCGGTTGGATGATCGGATGGAAGCCCTGCGTGTTGTGGCCGACCTTCTCGTCGACCAGCACCTCGAGCACGTCGGCGCCGTTCCACTGCAGTGCTTGCGTCGCGTCGACGCGGAACGGGGTCCAGCCGCCGAGGTGCTGGCCGACCTCGACGCCGTTCACACGCACGGTCGCGTGCGTGGCGACCGCCCGGAACTCGATCGCGACGTGCGCGCGGCGCTCGGCCGGCAGCGGCAGCACGCGGCGGTAGCGCGCGACGCCGTCGAAGTTCGTGCCCAGCGCCGTCTCGAACGGGCTCGGCACCACGATCGCGACCTCGGCGCTGGCGTTGCCGTCCTTGTCGATCGGTGCGACCTGCCAGGCGCCGGCGAGCGACACGCGCTGCTGGGCGCGGTTCGCGGTGGGCAAAGCCAACAGCACGAGCGGGAAGAACCAAGGCACCGACCGCATGGGGGCGATCGTGGGCCGCGGGGCAGCCTGCGTCCAGTCGATCGCGGCTTCGCCCCCGCAGCGCGCGGTTCTCGTCTCGAGCCATCCTGGGCGGCAGCAGACCGCGGCCCTGCGGCGGCTTCGCGTCGATCGCGAACACCGCCGCGCCAGGCCCTAAACTCGGACGGGCCCTGCTGCCGATGCACAAGGCCGGGGGATATGCCGCATGCGTTGCCTTGTCGTCGACGACGAACCCACTGCCCGCGGGCATCTGCGACTGCTGCTCGCCAGGCACGGCAAGGTCGACGAGACCGAGAACGCGGCGGTCGCGATCGAACTGGTGCGAGCGGCAGTGCGCGCCGGCAACCCGTACGACCTCGTGTGTATCGATCTGTCGATGCCAGGGCCGAGCGGCCTCGAAATGGTCGGGATGGTCCGGGAGGTCGATCGATACATGCAGCAGGGGGCGCGGACCGGCGTCGTGGTCGTCACGGCATCGAGCGAACGCGAGGACATGTCCGCCGCCTACCGTGAGTATGCCGATGCCTACCTGGTCAAGCCGGTGTCCATGGCCAGTCTGGACGAGGCGTTGCGCAAGGTCGGGCGTAGTCGGAAGGGGGGGGGCACGTGAAGGGGGTCGTCTTGGTGTTGTTCGAGGAGTTCATCCTCGGCAACTGGGATGAGGCGACGTTCGAGCAGTTGCTCGACGACTGCCCGCACACGGCGGGCGAGCCGTTCGTGTCGCCGAAGACCTATCCCGACCAGTGGATCGTCGACCTGCTCGGTGCCGCGTGCCGACGGCTCGGTTTGACGCCGGCGGTCGCGTTGCAGTCGTTCGGCAAGTTCTGCTTCCATGGGCTGTCCCGACGGTTCCCAGCGTTCGTCGAAGGCATGGAATCACCGCGCCGTTTGCTCGAATCGGTGAACGACATCATCCACGTGGAGGTCCGGAAGCTGATGCAGGGAGCGGAGCCGCCGCGCCTGATCTGTCGCCCCGCCGCGGACGGTCCGAACGTGCTCGACGTCGAATACGACAGCCATCGCGGCCTTTGCGCACTGGTGTCAGGGCTGCTCGACGGCTGCGCCGAACACTATGGCGTGCCGTTCCAGCACGAACACACCCGCTGCAAGCAACGCGGGGACACCGTTTGCTCGTTCCGGGTGACGTTTCCGGTCCTGGCATCCGAGCGGCCGTGAGCGAGCCCGAGGACCGGTCCGGACTGCAGCGTCGGTTTCTGCGAGAGAAACAACGCGTCGCGATCCTCGAACGCGTCATCGAGGACAAGACGCGCGAGTTGTTCCGGGCCAACGAGGCGCTGACGCAGCAGAACCAGACCCTCGAGGAATTGGTCGATCTGCGCACGGGCGAACTGCGGGACGCGCTGGTCCAGGCGAACGCTGCGAACCAGGCCAAATCCGACTTCCTGGCGCAGATGAGCCACGAACTGCGCACGCCGTTGCACGGATTGTCCGGCACCATCGACGTGCTCGGTCGCACCGGGCTCGACGACCGACAGCGCGAACTGATCACCTGGTGCCAGCAGTCGAGCACCCGGCTGCTGCGCGTGATCGGCGACGTGCTCGACTGGACGCGCATCGAGTCCGGCAAGCTGGAGCTCGAAGCCCGACCGTTGTGCCTGCAGGACCTCGTGCTCGCGACCATGCAGTCGCACGCGGCCGTGGCCCAGCAGAAGGGCGTGACCTTGCGCGTCGACATGGCGGTGGCACCTCGCCACCTCGTGTACGGCGACGTGCATCGCCTCGGCCAGGTGCTCGGCAACCTGCTCGGCAACGCGCTGAAGTTCACGACCGAGGGCGAGGTGGCGATCGTGGTGCGGTGCACGCCCTTGCCCGATGGCCTGTGTGTCGTCGAGTGGCGCGTGACGGACACCGGCTGTGGCATCCCGCCGGCGGCCATGCAGCGACTGTTCCAGCCGTTCTCGCAAGCCGAGGCGGCGACCACCCGTCGCTTCGGTGGCTCCGGTCTCGGCTTGTCGATCAGCAAGCGGATCGTCGAGGCGATGGGCGGCACCATCGTCGTGCAGTCGACGGTCGGCGTCGGCTCGACCTTCTACCTGGCCACGCGACACAAGGTCGCCGAGCAGCTGGAGGCAGCTCCGCCCGTCGAATCCGGTGAAGCCTTGCGCGGCCAGCGCGTACTGCTCGTCGACGATCACCCGGTGAATCGCGCGATCGGCGAAGCGATGCTCGGGGAACTCGGCTGCAGCGTGCTGACGGCCCAGGATGGCGCGGAAGCGATCGCGATGGTGCGGAAGCACGGCCCGGATCTGGTGCTGATGGACTGTCACATGCCTCTCATGACCGGTATGCAGGCGACGCAGGAGATCCGCGGCAACGGGTATCGCGGGCCGATCCTCGCCGTGTCCGCCGACGTGTCGACGGAGAATCACCAAGCGATCCGCGCGTGCGGCATGCAGGACCTGCTCGGCAAACCCTTCCGGCGGGAGGATCTGGTGCGGGCCATGCTCGGCGTCTCGTTGGGATCGGTCGGGGCGAGTCCCCGGGCGTCCGGGCCGGCGTCCCTCCCG
>CANGSN010000444.1 GCA_947455805.1 Planctomycetota bacterium | reverse complement strand
GGTGCGCCTCGAGTTCTTCGATCGCCAGCTGGAGTCGATCCGCACGTTCGATCCCGGCAGCCAGCGCACGACCGCGGTGCACGAACGCTACGTGCTGTCGCTCGGTGCGACGGGCGCGGCCGCGGCCGCAAGCGCCAACGCCGGCGAACTCGCCGAGGGCTCGGTGCTGCGCCACCTGACGCCGTCGCAGACGCTGGTGCTCGCCTACGAGCCGCTGCGCATCGACGAACGGCAGGCGCGCCTGCTCGCGTTCGACAGCGAACGCCGCCACGCCATCCAGGAGATCCAGGACACGCTGCGCCCGTGCGCGCGGGTCGACGTGTCGTCGCTGCCGAGCCACGACCTCGACTTCAAGGTGCTGTCGGCCGGCAGTGCGGTCGGCAGCGGCGAAGCCGATCCCGCCGGCCGCCTGCGCAGCATCCGCGGTGTTTCGGGCCGCGTGCTGCTGTTCTGCCGCAGCGACGACGAACGCGAACGCCTGCTCGAGATCTTCGCGCACAAGGACGTCGACCTCGCCGCCGAGAAGGTCGAACTGCTGCTCGGCGCGATCAGCCGCGGCTTCCGCATCCCCGAGCTGTCGGCGACCGCGCTGTCGAACGTCGAGTTCGCCGGCGTGCCGCAGCAGGCGCGCGTGCGCGAACGCGTGGCGGTGCCGAGCCGCGCCATCCAGCGCTTCTTCGAGCTCGGCCCCGGCGACACCGTCGTGCACGCCGTGCACGGCATCGCGCGCTTCGAAGGCACCGAGCTGGTGCACCGCGGCCAGGGCACCGAGGAGCACCTGCGGTTGTGCTTCCAGGACGAGGTCAAGCTGCTGGTGCCGGCCAGCAAGATCCACCTGGTCCAGAAGTACGTCGGCAGCGGCGGTGGCGCCAAGGGGGCCGGCAAGGCGCCGCTCGACAAGCTCGGCGGCAAGGGCTTCCAGCGGCGCAAGGAGCAGGTGCAGGAAGCGCTGTTCGACCTCGCCGCCGAACTGCTCGAGGTGCAGAGCAAGCGCGCGCTGGTGCAGCGGCCGCCGTATCCCGCCGAGCCGATGGAGCGCGACTTCCTCGACGCGTTCGCGTTCCGCGACACGCAGGACCAGGCGCGTGCGTGGAGCGAGATCCAGCAGGACCTGGCGAAGCCGGCCCCGATGGACCGCCTGCTGTGCGGCGACGTCGGCTTCGGCAAGACCGAGGTGGCGCTGCGCACCGCGTTCCGCGTCGCCGCCAGCGGCCGCCAGGTGGCCGTGTTGTGCCCGACGACGATCCTCGCCGAACAGCACGCGACGACGTTCCAGAAGCGCTGCGAGCCGTTCGGGCTCAGCGTCGAGATGCTGTCGCGCTACCGCACCGGCGCCGAACGGCGCGAGATCGAAGAGCAGGTGCAGAAGGGCGCGGTCGACATCGTCGTCGGCACGCACGCGCTGCTCGGCAAGGACGTGCAATTCGCCGACCTCGGCCTCGTCATCGTCGACGAAGAGCAACGCTTCGGCGTGCGGCAGAAGGAACGGCTGAAGCAGCTGCGCGCCGAGGTCGACGTGCTGACGCTGTCGGCGACGCCGATCCCGCGCACGCTGCACGGCTCGCTGCTCGGCATCCGCGGCATCAGCACGCTCGACAACCCGCCGCCGGGCCGCCAGGAGGTCGAGACGCGCGTCTTGTTCCGCGACGACCGCGTGCTGCAGGACGCGCTGCTGCGCGAACTCGGCCGCTCGGGCCAGGTGTTCGTGCTGCGCAACCGCATCAGCGACCTGCAGCCGCTGGCGCAGCGCCTGCGGCAGCTGGCGCCCGGCGCGCGCATCGCGATCGGCCACGGCCAGATGACCGAGACCGAGATCGAGAAGACGGTGCGCGCGTTCGTGCGCGGCGAGTTCGACGTGCTGGTGTCGACGACCATCGTCGAGAACGGCCTCGACATCTCGCGCGCCAACACCATCCTGATCGACCAGGCCGACCACTTCGGCCTCGCCGAGCTGCACCAGCTGCGCGGCCGCGTCGGCCGCAGCAGCGAGAAGGCCTACTGCTACCTGCTGCTCGACCGCGACGAACCGCCGGGCCTCGAGGCGAAGGCGCGCTTGAAGGCGCTGGAGGAGTTCTCGCACCTCGGTGCCGGCTTCGCGATCGCGATGAAGGACCTCGAGATCCGCGGTGCCGGCAACCTGCTCGGCCCCGAACAGTCGGGCCACATCGCCGCCGTCGGCTACGACATGTACTGCCAGCTGCTGCGCTCCGCCGTCGAGTCGGCGAAGGTGCAGCAGCCGATCCGCGTGCACGTGGTCGAGGTCGACGTCGACCTGCGCGTGCAGGCGTTCCTGCCGATGGACTTCCTGACCGATCCGCGCCAGCGCCTCGAGCTGCTGCGCGAGATGGACGAAGCGACCGACGACGAACGCCTGCGCGAGCTCGAGGCCGAACTGCAGGACCGCTACGGCAAGCTGCCGCAGCCGGTGCGCACGCTGCTGCGCGTGTTCCGCCTGAAGCACGGGCTGATGGGCCTGTCGGTGCACGGCGTGCAGTGGGTCGAGGACCGCGTCGTCGTGCGCCACGCGCCCGGCGTGCCGCTCGGCGGCAGCTGGATCGACTGCTTCGCCGACGTGCGCGCCGTCGAAGCCGGCAAGACGCACCTGATGCTGCCGCCGCTGCGTGGCGGCAAGGCGTGGCAAGCCGACGACGTGCTGGAGTTCCTGCTCGCCGCGATCACCGGCAAGGCGCCGATGCGGCGGCAGCAGGCGCGCGTGGTGCCACCGTCGGCGCCGCCGCCGAGCTCGGGGCGGGCGCGGCGGCCGACGATCCAGAGGGACCAGAAGCGCTTCCCTTGGGAGTGAGTTGCCCACGACCGGGCCGGCGATGGGCGGGAGCGCCGAGGATCACGAAGTGTCTTCGGGATCTCCGGCAGGTCTCCTGCCCTTCGGCGGGAGACGAGGAATCGCGAAGTGCACCTTGGAAAAGGGCGAGGAATCTAAAGTGGACATTACCTTCCTCGCCTACCTAGGCGCCCGGTCGCGCGCGGCGAGCCTCCTGGAGCACCGTGCGCCTGCGCGATGGCAAGCGGACGACGTGCTGGAGTTCCTGCTCGCCGCGATCACCGGCAAGGCGCCGATGCGGCGGCAGCAGGCGCGCGTGGTGCCACCGTCGGCGCCGCCGCCGAGCTCGGGGCGGGCGCGGCGACCGACGATCCAGAGGGACCAGAAGCGCTTCCC
>CANGSN010000443.1 GCA_947455805.1 Planctomycetota bacterium | reverse complement strand
CGCCGTGGCTGGTGCGGCTGCTGGCGTGCACCTGGCGAGTCACGCGCAGCGGCGACGCCGGGCGCGCACTGCAGCAGAGCGGCTCGCCATGGCTCGCGGCGATGTGGCACGGCAGCATGCTGACGCTGATGCCGCTGCGGCAGCACCGCGGCCGCGGCATTGCCGTCCTGGTGTCGCCGAGCGACGACGGCGCGCTGGCGACGACGGCGCTGCGGCAATTCCGCTACCGCATCGTGCGCGGCTCGCTGAGCCGCGGCGGTGCTTCGGCGCTGCGTTCGATGCAGGACTGGCTTGGGACCGGCGGGCAGCTGGTGCTGACGCCGGACGGGCCACGCGGGCCGCGCCACACGATGAACGTCGGCGTCGCCTGGCTGGCGCGCGCCACCGGCGCCCCGGTGCTGCCGGTCGGCTGCGCCGTCGACCGCGCGTGGCGCCTGCGCAGCTGGGACCAGTTCGCGATCCCGAAGCCGTTCGCGCGTGTGCACGTGCACTACGGCGAGCCGGTGGCCGTCGCGGCGGAGGTCGGCGACGACGCGCTGGAGGCGCTGGCGCGTGCGCTGCGCGCGCAGTTGCTGGCAGCGGAGCAGCACGCGGTGGCGCAGGTGGCAGCACCGTAGGGTGCGAGGCGCTCGCGCGGCGCGTTGAAACCCTGTGGAAAGCCTGAGGAGAAACGAGACGACCCCGGCATCGCGCGAAGCGGTGTCGGGGTCGTGTGCGGCTGGTGCGCGAGCACCAGCGATGCCGGGCTGGTCAACGGCGGATGCCGCTGGGCGCTTCCCGGCGGGGAAGGATCACAGATCCTGCGGGCGGAGCGTCTTGCGGCCGTTGGCCTCGGCGCGGCCTTCGGCGTGGGCGATCATGCCGCGCACGGCCTGGTCGAGCGCGCCGTAGAAGTCGGACGAGACGTTCGACTTCTTGACCGCAGCCTTCGTACGGGACTTCGAGATGATCAGGTCGCCGGTCGCCTTCGCGGCCTTCTTGGCAGTCTTCTTGGCAGCCATCGGAGTGGTCTCTTGTTCGAGAACTAGCGTTCGCTTCGTCGCAGCGAAGTGCCGCGCCTCCCAGCGAACGCGCGGGAACATTGCGCATGCGCGTTCGCGTGTCAACCGGAAACTAGCGAGAAACCGCCCCTGCGAGCCCGAACTCGCCATTTCCCGCCGACCCAAGGTCCGTGCCGTGGCCGTCTACGCCAAGGTGCGAACGGCCGAGAACGAGCCCAAAACCGCATTTTTGAGGCCGTTTGCGCCTCGCACCGGCGCACCACTGCGCCGGCCGTTCGCATCGCATCGGCGGGCTGCAGATGGCTGAAGGACGGCGCCGGACAGCGAAAAACCCGCTACCCACGCACGGCTGCGTGCCTAGATTCTGCGTCCGATGAGTTGGCGCCGCATCCTGCTGTGGTCGTTGGTGCTCGTCGCCGTGCTCGGCGGCATCACGTGGGCGATGCTCGATCGCTCCGCCCTGGCCACCGAACTCGTGCGCAGCGAACTCGACAAGCTGCTGCGCCCCGCGGTGCACGTCGGCAGGACCCAGCTCGAGCTGGGCGATGGCCGCCTGCGCTTGCTCGACCTGCGCGTCGCCAGCCCGAACGGCGGCGCCGACCTGCTGCGCATCGACGACGCCGCGATCGACGTCGGCGCCACCTTCGGCGGGCCCTGGGTCGCCGTGCACGGCGTCGCCATCGACGGGTTCGCCGTCGAGCTCGGCCCCGAGCTGCCGACCGCGGCGCAGCTGCTGGCCGCGCCGAACGGCGGCAGCAGCGGCAGCGCCCCCATCAGCCTGCCGGCGATCGCGCTGCGGCGGGGCAAGGTGACACTGCACCTGCGCGCCGGGGCCCAGCCCCTGGTGCTGCGGGACGTCGAGGTGCTGGTGCAACCGGAAGCGGACGGCAGGGCACGCCTGACCGGCCAGGTGACCTGGCCCGAACTCGATGCCCGCCTCGCACTCGGCGGCACCTTCGACTTCGCCACCGGCCGCGGCCAGCTGGGACTCGAGCTGACTGCGACGACCGCCGGTGCCGGCATCGCACTGACGCGCGAACGGGCGGCACGCTTCTGCGCACTGGCCGGCGCCGAGCTGCCGGACCTCCAGTTCGGCGGCGCCATGCAGCGCTTGTCGCTGGTCGCGACCTTGCCCGGCGACGGCGCCGAACCGCAGCTACTGGCCGAGATCGAACTCACCGGCGCCCACCTGCGCGGCGGCGAGATCCCGGCGCTGGTGCGCGACGCCGCGATCACGCTGCAGGTCGGCAACCACGACGGCGGCAGCGCGCGCGTCCGGCTGACGCAGAAGACGCCCGCCGGCCAGATCGAGGTCGCCGCCAAGGCGAGCGCGCTGCTGCGCGAGAAGCCGCAGCTCGACGTGCGCTTGCACGCCACCGACGTCGTCATCGACGAGCCGGTGCTGCAGGCCCTCGGCTTGTTCCCGGTCGGCGTCGAGATCCGGCGCGCGCTGCAGCCGACCACCGGCCGCGCCGACCTCGTGCTCTACCTGCAGAACCCGCAGGCGCGCGGCGGCATCACCGAACTCGACCTGTCGCTGCGCGACGTGGCGATGCGCTACCACGGCTTCGGCCCCGAGGGTTCGCGCGCGGCGTTCCCGCTGCCGATGAAGGGCGCCAGCGGCCGCGTGCGCATGCGCGACGACGTGCTGCTGATCGACGACGTGCACGCGACGATCGACGCCAGCGGCGACGCCACGGCACCGGGCACGGTGACCCTGCAGGGTGTCGTCGACACCAACAAGCCCGGGGGTGAGGACACCAACCTCGACATCCGCGCGCGCGGCGTCGGCTTCGGCCCCGAGCTGCGACAGGCGCTGGCGGCGCTGCTGCACGACGACGGTGCGCTCTACGACAAGTTCGCGCCGCGCGGCACCGCCGACGTCGACGTCGCCGTGCGGCCGCGCAGCATCCTGCCGGGCGTCTGGTCGGTGACCGTGCGACCGCAGGCGGCGTCGATGCAGTGGGCCGGTTTTCCGTTCCGCCTCGACGGCCTGAGCGGCGAAGTCACGGCCGACGAGGACGACGTGCGCTTCGACCTGCGCGGCAAGCACGGCAGTGGCACGCTGGCGATGCAGGGGCTGCTGCCGATCGCCACCGGCGCCGCCGACGGCCCGGGCTTCGCGGCGCGCATCACGTTGACCGACGTCGCCGTCGACGACGAGCTGCGCACGGCTGTCG
>CANGSN010000442.1 GCA_947455805.1 Planctomycetota bacterium | reverse complement strand
GACGCCTGGTGCACGGCGGCGACCTCGGCGTCGTGGCGGGCCGAGGTGACGCCGGCCGCCATCGAGATGGCGAACGGCAGCGCCAGCAGCAGCAGCAGCGTCAGCGCGATCAGCACCGCGACCAGCGCCAGGCCGCGCTCGGCGGCGGGACCGCGGGGCGCGCGCAGCGAACGGAGCGGCAACGTCGTCGGCGCGTTCACTTGTCGCCCTCCAGCGGCACGTAGGTGACCTCGGGCGCCGCGATCGGCGCGCCGTGCAGGTCGTAGGGGAAATGGAACGTGCGCGTCGGCTGCAGTTCGATCGGCAGCGTCTGCGGCGGACCCATCTCGTAGACGAACCAGCGCACCTCGTCGACGAGGCCGGGCAGCGGCGTCTCCGCCGGGCCGATCTCGAACACGCCGTCCGGCTCCTGCAGCGGCGCACCGCCGATCGGCGCGTTCGCCACTTCGCGGCCGTCGACCTGCAGCCAGGCGAGGCGGCCGTTGCAGCAGACGTCGACGGTGCACCAGCGCTGCAGCGGCAGCGGCACGTCGGACACCACGGCCGCGAGTGCTGGCCCGGCGTCGGCGCGCAGGCGCAGACGCATGGTCGGCAGCAGGTCCTCGTCGACGATCAGTTCGATCGCCGGCGGCAGCCGCAGGATCGTCGCCCGCGTGCGCGAGGTCAGGAACAGGTCGAGCCGGCAGACGAAGCCGTCGCGCAAGTCCATGACCGCCGGCGTCACCGGCCAGCGCAGCAGCGAGCTCTTGGTGTTGCCGCCGGAGCTGCGCGCGTGGCCGAAGCGGCCGCCGGGCACGTCCTCGCCGGCGATCATCGGCACCAGCGCTTCGTCGTACGACGACTGCCCGGGTTCGAAGCCGAACACCGCGACCGGCCGCAGCAGCAGCGTCTGCACCGACGCCGCCTCGTTGTCGACGCCGGGGCGCACCCACACCTCGGTCGGCACGCCCTGCGACCGCGCGGTGACCTGCGCCGCGCGGCAGGCGCCGCCGATCACGGCCGCGGCGATCATCTGCGGGTCGCGGCGGCCGAGCACACCGACCGCCATGCCGGTCAGCACCGACAGCAGGCCCATGACGACCAGCAGCTCGAGCAGCGTGAAGCCGCCGGTGGGACGCGTGGCGACGCCACCGGGGCAGGTGCGAAACGGCGTCGAGCTGGGCATCGTGGATCTCGGTTGCGACCTCGTTGCGGGGCAGGGAGTGCGCGAACTGGGTGCCGGCTCAGTTGTCCGGCCAGGAGATGTCGTCGGCGGTGCCGAACGTGCGGTCCGGGCCGGCACTGAGCAGCTGGAAGCTGTTGCGGCCGAGCACGACGTTGTCCTCGCGCTTCTTCGGCACCACCTTGACCGCGTCGAGGTCTTCGCCGGGCACGACCAGCTGCGGCTTGTCCATGTTCGTCTTCTCGAAGTAGACGATCGGCGTGCCCCACGCGTCCGCGAACTCCATGCGGTCGCTGGTGTCGAACGCCTTGATGTTGGCGCCGTGGGCGTCGTTGTCGGTGTTGACGCGCGCGACCGGCTGCAGCTGGGCCACGAACTTGGTCGTCTGGCCGAGGAACACCAGCAGCGACTCGCCGCCGGTGTTGCGGCCATTGTCGGCCTTCCAGCTGGTCTTCGCGTCCGGCTCGCGCGGGCGCAGGTCGTCCGGCGGGTAGTAGCCGAGCGAGCCCTTGAACTCCTCGATGCACGGCGCCAGCGTCGCCTGCAGCAGCGTCTGCGTCTGCTGGATCTTCGCCGTCTCGCCGGTCTCGAGGAGCGTCGGCAGCAGCACCGCCGACAGCAGCCCGAGGATGCCGACGACGATCAGCAGCTCGATCAGCGTGAAGCCCGACGCAGGCGCCCGACGGGTGTGGGGAATGGCGTGACGGCTGGTGCTCATGCGTCCTTGCGGCGTTCGAGGTGGTAGTCGTCGAAGGCGACGTCGAGGTCGCTGTCCTTGCCGGCACTGCCGAACACGAACGTCTTCAGCTCGTTGCTGGTGCTGCCGCTGAAGGACTTCAGGTCGCGGCGGTGCACGATCGCGCCGTTCCACTCGACCAGCAGCGTGAACTGCTTCTCGCCGCGCGGCTCGACCCGCAGCGACAGCTTCTGCAGCGCCCGGCGGTCGAAGCCGGGCACCTCGAGGGCGGTGCCGGGTTCGCCCGCCTTGTCGTCGTCCTTCTGGCCGTCGAGCAGGCGCAGCCACGGCTTGCCGTTGCGCACGCCGAGCAGCGCCTGGAAGTCGATGCCACTGGTGCCGCGCGAGACCTCGATGCCGAGGCCGCTGAAGCCGTCGCTCGGCGACGCCTTGGCGCCTAGCTTCATGTCGACGCCGACGGCGAGGAAGTTGCGGCCCTTGGCGACCGCGAGTTCGCGCTCGGCCCAGATCTCGACCATGCCCGGATCGCCGAAGCGTTCGCCGCGGCCGTTGCGCGCCACGTGCCCGCGCAGCACCACGCCACCGTCGACCAGCTCCGGCTTCAGCTCGCCGTCGTTGTGCTTGACCCAGATGCGGCCGAGGTCGGCGCGGCCGAAGCCGTCGTTCAGCATCTCCTTCTGTGCGTGGTCGAAGATCGCCGCGGCCGAGGCCTTCGCCCAGACCATCACCGGATGATCCTTCGGCAGGTTCTGTTCGAGCTTCTGCAGGTCGTAGGCGGCGTCGTCGACGGAGCCGAGGCTGTACTTGACCACCGCCAGCGCACCGTTGGCGAACGCACGCTCGCGGTCGTCGGCCGCCGCATCGCGCGCCTTCTGGAACGCCGCCTCGGCAGCGGTGACGTCCGCGGCGCGGAACGACTGCACGCCCTGCACCTCGAACAGCTCGCGGCGCGGCGGCTCGCACAGCTGCACGGCGCGGTCGGCGTAGCGGCGCGCCGCCAGGGCTGCGTCGGCCAGCGCGTCGCCGGCCATCTCGGTCGAACGCGCGCCCTTGGTCAGCGACATCTCGACGATCGCGTGCACGAAGTCGTCGCGCTGGCGCAGCACCGCGCGCAGCGTCTCCTCGGTGCCGTCGTTGCCGAGCAGGCGCTGGCAGCGCCCGCGCAGGTAGGTCGCGTAGACGTCCTGCGGATCGGCCTCGAGCGCGCGGTCGAGCGCGCCGAGGGCGGTGTCGACCTGGCCGAGCCGCGACCACAGCAGCGCGAGGCCGGCCTGCGCGCGATGGCGCAAGAGCGGCTGCTGGTCCGAGACCTGCACCAGCAGGT
>CANGSN010000441.1 GCA_947455805.1 Planctomycetota bacterium | reverse complement strand
GCGCTGGGCCGACGCTTCGCCCGGCGCCAGGAAGTTGCCGTCCCAGGTCGCCGCGAAGCGCGAGAACGGCGGCACCAGCAGTTCGTCGGTGGCGAGCGTGCCGTCCTGGCACGGCACCAGCAGCATCGCCAGGTCCGGTTCGCGGACGCCGGTCAGGTAGAGGAAGTCCTGTGTCTGCACGAACGGGCCCATGTCGGCGGCTTTGCCCGAGCCGCGCAGCAGCACGACGAGGCGGCGGTCGGGATGGGCCTGGACCAGCGCCTTCGCCAGGGTCGCGCGGCGCGCCTGGAACTCCTCCTTCGGCAGCGGCGGCAGCGGGGCCAGCGGCTGCTGGGCGGCAGCGAGGGCCGCGAACGCGGCGGTGGCGGCGAACGGGACGAGGTGGCGGCGACGCATGGGGTGGCACCATACGCCGTCGCGGCAGCCGGGGGGGGGCAGGTTCCTGCAGGTAGGCAGTTCGTGCTCGTTGGGGAGCGTGTCGCGTAGGCTGCGGCCATGGCCGCGCGACCGAACGTCTCCCCGCTGCTCACCGCCGCGATCCTCACCGCCGCCTTCGCCGCCTCGCCGCTCGCGGCACAGGATCGCAACGCCGGCCAGTTCGGCCACAGCCGCCACGGCAGCACGTTCGACGAAGGCCCGCGCCAGCGGCCGCGCGTGATGCCGGGATTGAGTGCCGAGGTGCACCTGCCGGTGCAGGGCCTCGACGACGAGACGCAGCGCCTGTTCGACCAGGGCCTCTGCCAGCAGCACGGCTTCTGGTACTTCGAAGCCGAACGCAGCTTCCGCGAGGTCGCGTCGCGCGTGCCGACCTGTGCGCTGGCCTACTGGGGCATGGCGATGGCGAACGTCGACAACCGCGAACGCGCCGCCGGCTTCGCCGCGCGCGCGGTGCAGCACGCAGCGGCGCTGCCGGAGCGCGAACGGCTCTACGTCGACGCGATCGCTGTGCTCTACCAGATCGACGACGCGCTGCGCGGCGAGCTGCAGAGCGGCGACGCCGCGCGCGTGCAGAAGGCGATCGACGACACGATCGGCAAGGCGAAGGGCGGCCGCGACGAGAAGGAGCTGCAGCGCGCGTTCCTGAAGGGCCTCGAGGCGATCGTCGCGGCGTGTCCCGACGACGTCGAAGCGAAGGCCCTGCTGGCGATCCAGTGTTGGCGCAACCGCGACTTCGGCCTCGAGATCACCAGCCACGCCGCGGTCGATGCGCTGCTCGACGCGGTGTTCGCCAAGGCCCCGCACCATCCAGCGCACCACTACCGCGTGCACCTGTGGGACGCCGAGAAGGCGGAGCGGGCGCTGCGCGCGGCGGCGGCGATCGGCGCCAGCGCACCGGGGATCGCGCACCAGTGGCACATGGCCGGCCACGTCTACGCCAAGCTGGACCGGCACGCCGAAGCCGCATGGCAGCAGGAGGCGAGCAGCCGCACGGACCACGCCGCGATGATGCACGACCGCGTGATGCCGTTCCTGATCCACAACTACGGCCACAACCAGGAATGGCTGGCGCGCAGCCTGTCGTGGATCGGCGAAGCGAACGCGGCGCTCGGCGTCGCCAAGGACCTGGCGGCGCTGCCGCGGCATCCGAGCTTCAACCAGCTCGACGACGACGACTCGATCGCCGGCTACGCGCGCGCGCGCCTCGTGTCGGTGTGCGAGGACCACGAGATGTGGCAGGAGGCGATCGCGCTCGGCGAGGAGGGCTTCCTCGATCGCACGGACTCGGTGAAGCGCGAGGTGCAGCGCTTGTCGCTGCTCGGGCGCGCGTTCTACCGGCTCGGCCGCAAGGACGACGGCGAACGCATCGTCGCCGAGGCCGAAGCGCTGCTGCAGGCGGCGCGGCAGCGGCGCGCCGAGGCGCTCGACCGCGCCGAGGCCGACGTGCACCAGAAGCGCGAGCCGGCGACGAAGGCGATCGAAGCGATGGCCGAGGCCGGGCGCGCGCCGACCGAGAGTGTGCGTTCGGTGCTCGACCTGCTGCGCGAACTGCGCGGCGAGCAGAAGCTCGCGGCCGGCGACGCGGCGGCGGCGGTGGTGGAGTTCGAGGCGGTGCCGGACTTCCCGAAGGCCCTGCTCGCCGATGCGCACGTCACTGCCGGGCAGGCGAAGAAGGCGATCGAGCTGTTGGAGCAGGAGGTCAAGGAACGGCCGCGGCGTGTGCCGACGCTGGTGCGGTTGTTCGATGCCCACCACAAGGTGGTCGAACCCGCGTCCTCGATGAGCTTCGAGGATTCGTTCAAGGCCTTGGGGAGGTTCGATGCACGCAGCCTGCGCAGCAACCTCAGCAAGCGGCTCCCGAACCCTCCTGGCATTCGCACGATCCCCAGCGAGACCGAGATCGAGATCGAGGGCCTGGGGCAGTTCGCTCGCTCCTCCTGGCCCGCCGACTTCGGCCCGCGCCCGCCGCTCGCCTCGCTCGGCCCGACGTCGTTCGAGCCGTGGCCGCACGCCGGCTTCGACCTGCCGCGCGCATCGGGCGAACGCTTCGTGCTCGCGGCGAAGCCGTCGAAGCCGACGCTCGTCGTCTTCTACCTCGGCTTCGGTTGCCTGCAGTGCGTCGAGCAGTTGCACGCGCTGCAGAAGCACGAGAAGGCCCTCGCCGCCGCGGGCCTCGACATCGTCGCCATCGGCGACGACCCGACCGACAAGCTGGCGGCGGCGATCGCGGCGTTGCCTGCCGACGCGCCGCTGACGTTCCCGCTGCTCGCCGATCCAGAGCACACGGCCTTCCGCGCGTGGCGCTGCTACGACGAGTTCGAGTCGCTGGCGCTGCACGGCACGTTCCTCGTCGACACCGACGGAAGCGTGCGCTGGCAGGACCTCGGCGCCCAGCCGTTTGCGCAGTTCGACTGGCTCCTGCGCGAGGCAGAACGGCTGCTGGCGCTGCCGCGCGTCGCGCACTGACTCCCGCGGGCGATGGGGCTGCCGCCGCCATCCGGCCCAGGGCGGTCTGGCGAAGATGCGTCGGAACTGCCGTTGCCGTCGGCACCTCGGCGTGGCATCCTTCCCGGCCCACTCCCCGCACTCGAGAATTTGGAGGCACGTTTGGCCCTCGCCCCGCGCAAGCTGCGATCGAAGGACAAAGTCATCACCGACCGCAAGAGTCTCGCCGCGATCCTGGCCGGCCTGCGCGCCAGCGGCAAGCTGGTGGTGCTGACGAACGGTGTGTTCGACCTGTTGCACGTCGG
>CANGSN010000440.1 GCA_947455805.1 Planctomycetota bacterium | reverse complement strand
GTATGCAGGGCGCCCCGAAACGCCTCCGAGGAACCCATTCTTGCGCCTGTTCGCGATCAGTGACCTGCACCTGAGCTTCGGCGTCGACAAGCCGATGGACATCTTCGGGCCGCAGTGGGTCGGCCACGCCGAGCGCATGCAGAAGGCGTGGGACGCCATGGTCGGTCCGGACGACTGGGTGCTGGTCGGCGGCGACACATCGTGGGGTCTCGACCTCGCCGAGGCGAAGCCGGACCTCGACTGGCTCGGCGCGCGGCCCGGGCAGAAGGTGCTGATCAAGGGCAACCACTGCACGTGGTGGCAGTCGCGCAGCAAGGTCGAGAAGGTGCTGCACCCGTCGATCCGCCTGCTGCAGAACGACGCCGTGCTGCTGCCCGACGACACCGTCGTCGTCGGCACGCGGTTGTGGGATCCGCCGGACGCGCCGTGGGCCGACGCGCAGTCGGCGACGGTGTTCGCGCGCGAGCTCGAACGCTTCAAGCTGTCGATCCTGGCCGGCCGCAAGCTCGGCGGTTGCGTGCCCGGCGGCAAGCGCACGCTGGCGCTGGTGCACTATCCGCCGCGCTACAGCGACGGCCGCGAGACCGGGGCGGTGCCGCTGCTGAAGGAGGCGTGTGCGCAGGTGTGCGTCTACGGCCACCTGCACGGCAAGGACCACAAGTACGGCTTCCAGGGTGTCGCCGACGGCATCCGCTACTACCTCGCCGCGGTCGACGCGATCGACTTCCAGCCGATCCCGATCGCGTTCCCGTGACCCGCGACTGGCCGTGACCGGCGAAGGCGCGCGCTGAACTGGCGCCGCCGCGTCGGGCCGTGCATCCTGCCGCCATGCTGCGTGCGTGCGTTGTCGCGTCGTTCGTCCTGTTCGCCGCCTGCCAGTCGTCGAAGCCCATGATGCCGGAAGGCGAAGGCCGCGGCGTGCTCGCCGCCGATGCGAACCCGCCGGCCGGCGCGCCGACGTGGCCGCAGCCGGAATGGCGCGTCGGCGATCGCTTCGTGCTGCAGCGCGGCGACCTCGCGCGCGCGACGTTCGTAGTCGCCGGGCGCCTGCCCGATTGCTACGTGATCGACAGCGGCAGTGGGCCCGGCGGCATCTCGCTGCGGCGCGGGCTCGACCTGTCGAACCTCGGCGACCATGCGGGCAACGGCGAGCCGTTCCACCTGCTGACGCCGGCCGACGTGCGCTACCACTGGCCGCTGTGGGTCGGCAAGCGCTGGAGCTGCGAGTTCGTCGACCGCGCGCTCGGCGGCGTGGCGATGCGCATGGAGGCGAGCTACGTGGTCGAAGCGCTCGACACGGTGACCGTGCCGGCGGGCACGTTCGAAGCGCTGCGCATCGTGCGGCGCGTGCGCTTCGTCGGGGCGGGCGAGCAGTACCTGACGCGCGCGCAGATCGTCTGGTATGCGCCGAGCGTCGGCAGCGAGGTGCGGCAGCTGATCGACGACACGCTGGTGGAGCTGGTGTCGTTCGAGAAGGCGCCGCCGGCCGCGAACGAGCCGTCGACCGAGCGGGAACCTGCCGCGCGCTGAATCCGCGCGCTCAGCGGTTGTGGCGCGTCCAGCCGGAACGCTCCATCCACAGGCTCTCCATGCGGCCGTCCGGCCACTCGACCGGCAGGTGCTCGAAGCCGGTGCCGGCGTTGTCCCACGCGTCGCCGAACCAGAACGCCCACGGATCGGTGATCAGCGTGTCGAGCGCCAGCGCGCACACCGTCGCCACCGGGATCACCGGCACGATCCACAGCACGCCGTTCCAGCGCGGGCTGTTGACGTACATCGCGTGGTCCCAGTCGTCGACCGAACGGCGCAGCTGGTGGGGGCCGGCGAAGCAGCTCGTCAGCGTGACCGCCAGCAGGGAGAACGAAGCGAGTGCACCGATGCGCATCGCGGCAGCTTAGGCGGTGTCGCGCGGGGCTCCCAGCGCTGGGTCAGAAGGCGAACCGCAGCAGCCACGCGATCGCCAGCACGGCCCCCGTGGCGATGGCGCCGTGCCACGGCTCGTGGCGGCCGAACCACAGGCCGAGGGCCACGGCGAAGACGACGACGCCGATGCGGCCGAGCTGCCACAGCGGGTCGTGCAGCCCGGGCACGTCGACGACGCGGCCGCAGGTCGGGCACGCGATCAGGCCGCCGAGCTGCTCGGTTCGCGGTTCGAACGAGTGCTTGCAGTGGGGACAGATGACCGGGTCGCGCACGGACTCGGTTGCCTTGGCGGCCTTCGATCGCGGCGAGCAGCACGGCGGCCCCGAACACCAGCCGCGGGTCGACCGCGGCGCCGCGCGGCATCGACACCTCGAGGCTGTAGACGAACGGGTTCCAGCGCTGCCGGAACGTCGCCTGCGTGCCGTTGCCGGTCTGCAGCTGGAAGCGTTGCGGCACCAGGTTGCTGAGCAGGCGGCGCAGCATCGGCATCGCCATGCTGTCCTCCTCGACCTTGCCGATCGGCGTGTCCCTGGCGTCGAGCATCTCCCAGCTGTCGCGCAGGATCGACTTCAGGCCGCGGCGGCGCAGCGCGCCCACCTTCTGCTGCGTCTCGCTGTCGACGATGTCGTAGCAGGCGCTGAAGTCGACGATCTGGCGGGCGCGGATCAGCATCAGCTCCTGCGTCTGTTCCTCGTCGCGGTAGAGGCGGATGTCCTCGCGCAGCTTGAACGCCTTCTGCTTGCAGACGGCGACGATGGTGTCGCCGTCGTAGACGTGGAAGCTCGCGCCGAACAGCTTCAGGACCTTGCGGCGGAGACGGTACGAACTCAGTTCCCAGGGTTTGGCGCTCATGACTCGGCGGAGACCATGGTCGCGCGCCGGCGCCATGGCGCGGCTACGAGTCGACGCGGGCGGCGACGCGGCGGCCGAGGCGCAGCTGCTTGCCGTCGAGCCCGACCTGCAGCACGTGCGCGGTGCCGAAGCGGTCGCGCATCACCAGCGTCCAGTGCTCTTCCCGGGCCGGGCCCGACACGATCCACGCCTCGTCGACGCGGCTGCCGTGCCTCGCGCCGGTGGCGAGCACGTCCGGCGGCACGTCGGCGACCGGCAGCGTGTGCGCGCGTTCGAGCACGGTGCCGTCCTGGGCCAGCAGCACCGAGCGGCGGTGCAGGGGTTGGGCGTAGGCCTTCTCGATGCGGAAGCCGGTGCCGCGCGGGCCCCATTCGCGGCCGACGAACGCCAGTTCGCCGTCGGGGGCCGTGGCCTGCAGC
>CANGSN010000439.1 GCA_947455805.1 Planctomycetota bacterium | reverse complement strand
CGCCGGCGCCGAGCAACTGCGCGAACGGATCGAACGCCGGGAGTTGCCGCGTCGCGACCACCAGCACGCGCGTCGCCGGCGTGGCGTTGGCGAGGCGCACGAGGAGCCCGTCGCCGCCGAGCGTCGCCTCGCGCACCTGCAGCGGCGTCGGGTCGCTCGCGGTCAGCTGGCGGTGGCTGCCGAGCAGCCAGCCGCCGCTGGCGTCGCCCTGGGTGATGCGCACCGGGATGCGGACCCCGGTTCGGTGCAGGCGCAGCTCGTAGTCGCCCGGCGCGAGGCCGCGCAGCTCGACGAAGCCGTTGGCGAGGGCCAGGCGCGCGAACTCGTCCTGTTCGCTGCCGAGCAGCGAGAACTCCGCGCGCGTCGGCGCCGTCGCCGTGCCGTCGTACGGCACGCGCAGCACGTCGCCGGCGCGTCCGTGCAAGGCGGCCGGCAGGCGCACGTGCGTGCGCGGCAGCGGGTACTGGCCGAACGTGCCGCTGCTGCCCTGCAGTGCGACCGCGGTCACTTCCATGAGTTCGCCGAGAACGATGCGGCCGTCGGCGCCGGTCTGCAGCGGCACGACGACGTCGTCGCGGTAGCCGCGCTGGGACAGCTGCACGTTCACCTGGCGCCCGGCCAGCGGTTCGCCATTCTTGCCGCGTAGCTCGACGACGTAGCCGTCCGTCGTGCGCAGCAGCTGCGGCGAGCCGGTCATCGGCGTGCCGTCGATGCCGTTGCAGGCGAACGACTGGGCCGCGGTCGCCACCGCCACGTCCTTGCCGGCGAGGTCCTGGACGGTGCCGCGCAGCCACACGGCGATGCGGGCCAGGCGCTCCGGCACCGTGATCTCGTGCACCAGTTCGCGTTCGTCGACGAGCTTCGGGTCGCGCACCTCCTGCGTCGTCGACACGCCGTCGAGGTCGGTGGCGACGATCGTCAGCACCGGGTCGCGCAGCAGCTGCAGCGGCACGGCGCGATCGCCGAGGCGCAGCTGCGGCCGCACGACGAGACGTGCGGTGGCGCCGGCGACCAGCGCTTCGCGCGGCAGGTGCACAGCCGAGGCCAGCTCGTAGCTCTCGACCTGGTGCTCGAACGTCGCCAGGCCCGCGTGGCTGCCGGCGCGCAGCACCAGCTTCTTCGCGCCCGGCGCGGTCGAGAACGGCAGCACGATCTCGCCGCGTTCGTCGGCGCGGTACTCGCGGCCGCCGAACCACACGAGCGCGTCCTTGCGGTGCACACCGCTCTCGTCGTGCACGCGCAGCACGTGGCCGGCGGCGCCGGTCTGCTCGACGAGGCGCAGCTCGCCCTTGTGGATCACCGCCCGGCTGCTGATGCCGTTGCCGACGAACTCGACGACGTAGGTGCCGGCCTGGTCGAGCATCGGCAGCGGGAACGTGCGCGCGACGCGGCGCATCGCCGGTTCGTCGTAGCGGTAGGTCTGCTCGTGGTTGGCGACGACGCCGTCGAGCTCGATGGTGGCGTCGACCTCCTTCTGCCGGTCGATCAGGTAGCGGTAGGCGTCGACGGCGAACACCTTCACCAGCAGCGTCGGCACGTTCTTGGTCTCGACGGTGAGCGACACCGCGTCGCCGGCGGTGTAGCGCGTCTGGTTGGTCGGCGGGAAGCGCAGCTCGACGCGTTGCTCGATCTCGGCGACGAGTGACGCGTTGTCGAGCATCGCGTACCACTGCTGCGGGTCGCCCTGGCCGAGCAGCAGCTTGGTCTCGGCGAACACGCGCTTCAGCCAGTTGGCGTCGACGAACTCGGCGTAGGCCTCGTAGCCGTCCTCGCTGGCGAACACGTGCTCGAAGCACGCGCGCAGCAGGTCCGCGCCTTCGCCGATCGGCGCCAGTTGCGTCGGTGGCGCGAGGCGCGGATCGACGAAGTGGCTGCCGTCGCGCGTGCTGCGCACGAGCTGCGCCGACGGGAACGCGTGTTGCCGCGGCAGGCGCAGGTAGGCGAGCAGCCGTTCCTTGTCGGGTGCACCCTGCATCAGGTCGTGCTGCAGGAAGTGGAACAGCACGTGCGCCTTCAGCGAGTTGAACGCCGGCGACAGGCGCTGCGCGAACTCGTGCAGGCGCGCCAGCTGGCGGGCGCGCGCCGCCGCGTCGAGGCGCCAGTCGCCGTCGGCGCTCGGCGCGAGTCGCTGCAGGTAGACGTCGACGAAGCGCGGGTTCTGCAGCAGGTTCGGCTGCAGGCGCAGGCAGTCGTCGAGCTGCGCACGGCGCAGCAGGCCGTGGATCGGCAGCGAGCCGAAGCCGCCGCTGTTGCGGCGCGCGAGGTCGCGCACGACCAACGCCGGCAGGTTGCCGACGTCGGGGCGGTCGAGCCGCTGCAGCAGGCTGCGCAGTTGCGGTTCGTCGAGTTCGGTGGCGAGCAGGGCCGGCAGCGCGGTGTCGTCGAAGCCGTCCACCGTGCCGGGGTGCCGCGCCAGGGCCTCGGCGGTGCGCTTCGTCGGCGACAGCAGTTCCGCGTCGAGGCGCGTCGGCAGATCCGACTTCGCCCCCGGGATCACCGGCGTGTGGTCGTACCGAACGCCGAGGCGATCGCGCAGGAACGTGAAGGCGCGCGCCGGATCGTCGCCGGCGCTCAGCAGGGCCAAGCGGTTCTCGATCTCGAGCACGCGCGGCGTGCGGTTGTGCCGTTCGATCCACGTCGGCAGCACCTGCCGCACGGTGGCGAAGTCGCGCGCGCCGAGGCGTTCGCGGCAGTGCCAGTAGTAGTAGTCCTCGGTGCCCGGGATCAGCGTCGCGACGGCCTTCTGGCGGTCGGTCGACAGCGCGAACGTCTCTTCGAAGCCGATCGGAACGCCCTGCGCCGACAGCGCCGCGGTGAACGCGGCCAAGGCCAGCAGGGTGGTGATGGGACGCAGCGTGGAGAGGTGCATGTTCGGTTCGTGGCAGCGGTCAGCGAAGCAGCGAAGGGTGGCGACCCGGAGATCGATGGCGGTAGGGGATCGTGGCGCAGTCGTCGCCGCGGCGGCACGGTCCGTACTGCGGAGAGCGGGCGCGGTCCGCCCCAATGCAGGGCGGCGGCGCTGGTTCCCGCGGCGCGCGGGAGTCTTGGATCGGGAGTGCGGCCATGTCAGCGCGCCGGTGGCGCGATCTCGCGGATGACGGCGCCGCGCTGTTCGTCGAGCACGAGCACGGCGTAGCGCTGGGCGGTGAGGTTCGGGTCGTCGGACAACGACGCGTAGTCGAAGCGCCCGCGCAGGTCGGT
>CANGSN010000438.1 GCA_947455805.1 Planctomycetota bacterium | reverse complement strand
GAGAAGCCGACCGATGCCAGGGCGCCGCTGCCGGCGATCACGAGGCGCAGCCAGCGGCCGGCGAAGAAGCGCTGCAGCACGACCTGGATGGCCAGCAGCGTGCCGAGCAGCGGCACGGTGGCGCCGGCGATCGCCAGCGGCAGCACGGCCAGCGACCAGCGCGGGGCGCCGTTCCGCAGCATCACCGCGACCAGGAACGGGCCGGCCAGCGCGCAGGCCCAGCACGACGACAAGAAGCTCGCGCGCACGAACACCTGCAGCGGGCCGCGCCAGCCGGGCATCGGCGCCTGCCGCCACAGCATCAGCTCGGGCGCTTCGAACAGTTGCCGCTGCGCCAGCGACAGGCCGAGCCACGTCGCCACCAGCGGGCACGCCATCAGGCCGTAGCCGAGCAGGCCCTGCAGCTGTTCGCCGTCGCGGCCGCGCAGCAGGCGCCACCGCAGCTGCGGATGGTCGAGCACGGTGGCGGCGAACCACCACGAGATCGTCGCCAGCAGCAACAGGCCGACGCCGGTGCCGAACAGCGAACGGCGGCCGAGTCGCGTCGTCGCCAGGTTGGCGAGCGCGCGCAGGTCGGCGAGCAGCAGCGCGATCACGTCGGGTTCCCTGCCGCGCCAGGTCGTGCGTCGCTGCCGTGCGAGCCCTCGCGCACGCCGTCGGTGGCGGCGAGGAACACGTCCTCGAGCGTGCGGTCGCCGTGCCGTTGCCGCAGCTCGGCGACCGTGCCTTCGGCGGCGAGGCGGCCGCCGGCGAGGATGCCGACGCGGTGGCAGATCTGTTCGGCGAGTTCGAGCCCGTGCGTGCTCAACAGGATCGTGGTGCCGCGCTGCGACTCAGCGAGCAGCAGGTCCTTCAGCCGGCGCGTGCTCAGCGGATCGAGGCCGCTGGTCGGTTCGTCGAGCAGCAGCACGCGCGGTGCGGTGGTCAGCACGGCGGCGATGTGGACCTTCTTGCGCGTGCCGTGCGAGTAGGCCTTGCACAGTTCGTCGGCGTGCTCGACGAGGCCGAGCCGTTCGAACAGGTCGCGGCTGCGGGCAGAGCATTCGGCGCGCGGCACGTGCCACAGGCTCGCCACCAGCGCCACGTACTGGCGGCCGGTCAGGTAGTCGTAGAGCGGCGGCGTGTCCGGCACGAAGCCCAGGCGCTGCTTCAGCGCGCGGCCGTGCGTCTGGTGGTCGAGGCCGTCGATGCGCAGCGTGCCTTCGCTCGGGCGCAGCAGGCCGGCAAGCATGCGCAGCGTCGTCGTCTTGCCAGCACCGTTCTGGCCGAGGAAGCCGTAGAGCTCGCCCGGGCGCACCTGCAGGTCGAGGCCGCGCACGGCCCACTTGCCGGCGAACTCGCGGCCGAGGCCGCGCAGGTCGATCGCCGGTGCTTCGGCGGGCGCGTTCGACGTGGCGCCGCCCGGCTCGATGGTGTCGCTCACGCAGCCCCTTCGTCGGCGAACACCGCCGTCACCGGCACGTGGTCGCTCGGGCTCTTCGTCTGCCGCACGTCCTTGTGCACGATCACCTCGGTGCAGTGCTTCGCCGCCGCCGGCGAGCAGAACACGTAGTCGATGCGCAGCCCGTCGTCCTTGAACGCCGCCCCGGCGCGGTAGTGCCACCACGTGTAGATGCCGCCTTCCTGCGTGTGCAGCCGCATCGCGTCCTGCAGGCCGAACGCGAGCACGTTCGCCAGCGCCTGCCGTTCGGCGGTCGAGCACAGGATGCGCTCGTGCCACCACACCGGGTCGTGCACGTCGCGGTCGTCGATCGCGACGTTGAAGTCGCCGACCACGACGACCTTGTCGGTGGGGCGGTAGCGCGCGTCGAGCAGTGCGCGCAGGCGCTGCAGCCAGTCGAGCTTGAAGCGGTACTTGTCGGTGCCGACGTCCTGGCCGTTCGGCACATAGAGATCGAGCACGCGGTAGCCGGCGACGGTGGCGCCGAGCACGCGGCGGTCGGCGTCGGGGCCGTCGCCCGGCAGGCCGCGCACCGGTTCGGACTGGGCACTCGCCGACAGGATGGCGACGCCGTTGTAGCCCTTCTGGCCGTGCCAGCTGACCTCGTAGCCTTCGTCCTCGAGCACTTCGCGCGGGAACAGGCTGTCCTCGACCTTGGTCTCCTGCAGGCACAGCACGTCGGGCTGGTGCTCGCGCAGGAAGTCGACGACGTGCGTCAGGCGGGCGCGGATGCCGTTGACGTTCCAGGTGGTGATCTTCATGCCGCAGCGTGGTGGCGCGGCGAGATGGAAGCGGGCCGGCGGGTGCGACGGAAGGTCGGCGCCGAGGAAACCGCGGTCGCACCGGCGGCGACCCCGCACGTCCCGGCCCGGGACCGAGCGCTTGTCGCCCCCGCCCGGCGGGTTTCTCATGGCGCGATGCGCTCGCTCTGGTCCTTGCCCCTGTTGCTGCTCCCGCTCGCTTGCGCCACGCCGACGCACCTGGTGTCGACCGCCGACGACACGACCGTCACGGTCGCCGAGGCCGCCGACGTGCTGGCGGCCGCCGACGTCGTGGCGCTCGGCGAGATGCACGACACGCCGGCGGTGCACGAACTGCACCTGGCGCTGATCCAGGAACTGCAAGCGCGGCGCGGCCGCGACCTGGTGATCGCGATGGAGATGTTCGAGCGCGACGTGCAGACGAAGCTGCTGATGTACCTGAGCGGCGACCTCGACGAAGGGCGCTTCCGCGAGGACGCGCGGCCGTGGCCGAACTACGTGCGCGACTACCGGCCGGTGGTCCAGTTCGCCAAGCGCAACGGCATCATCGTGCTCGCCGCCAACGCCCCGCGGCCGCTGGCGGCGAAGGTCGCGCGCGAAGGGCTCGCGGCCGTGGCGGGCGAGCCGCACGTCGCCCGCACCGTCAGCGCGCCCGAGGACGACTACTGGGAGGCGTTCCTGGTGGCGATGAAGGGCCACCCCGGCGTCACCGCCGAGAGGATGCAGCGCATGTACCAGGCGCAGTGCCTGAAGGACGACACGATGGCGGAGTCGATCGTCGACTACGTGCAGCGGCAGCGCGGCACCGGGCGGCGGCCGCTGGTCGTGCTGATCTGCGGGCACATGCACAGCGACTACCGCCGCGGCACCGTCGCCCGCATCCTGAGTCGGTGGCAGGGCTGCGACGCGCGCGTGCTGTCGGCGGAGGCGAGCGACGAGGTCGGCGCTGGCAAGGGCCTCTACCGTTCGCCGCGCGCGGTCGGTGACTTCGTCGTCGTCGTGCCGGCCGCGGCTGGCGCGAACG
>CANGSN010000437.1 GCA_947455805.1 Planctomycetota bacterium | reverse complement strand
CTCGCCGCCCGCGGCCGCGTTCGCCGTCGTGGCCCGCGGCGTCGCCATCGACTCCGGATCCGGTGCGTTCATCGGGAACCTCCGCCGAGCCACTGGTCGAGCCCGAGCACGGTGGGCACCGGCACCACGTCGTGGAACATGCCGGTGGTGCGATCGGGCGCCGCCCCGCGCAGGAACGCGTAGCAGACGCCGCCGAGGTGCCGCTCCGGCGCGTAGTCCGGCAGGCGCTCGCGCAAGTGGCGGTGCAGCGCCAGCACGTAGAGGTGGTACTGCAGCACGTAGTCGTGGTGGACCATCGCCGCCTGCAGCGCCGCGTCGCCGTAGTCGGCGTGCGTGTCGCCGAGGTGGTTCGACTTCCAGTCGAGCACCCAGTAGCGGCCGTCGTGCTCGGCGACGAGGTCGACGAAGCCGGTCAGGAACCCGCGCAACGTGTCGGCGCCGAGGCTGCGCAGCCGTTCCGCCTGCTGGCGCGCGAACAGTTCGGTGCGCGCGGCGAGCAGGTCGGCGAGCGCTGGCACGCCGGCGCGCGGCATCGGCAGCACGAACTCCCACTCGGCGATGTGCCGGCCCGAGCACAACGCCGCCAGCTGCGGGCCGCGTTCGTGCACGCGCGCCGCGGCGAGATCGCGCAGGTTCTGCTGTACGGCCGCGACCGGATCGAGTTCGCCCGGATGCGCACCGGCGACCGCGAGGTCGTGCTCCGACAGCGTCGCCTGCACCAGCTTCTGCGTGGCGTCGCCGTCGAGCGCGTTCCAGTCGACGTGCTCGAGGATCGTGTGCAGGCACTGGCCGGCGTGGGCGCCGCGGGCGAAGCCGAAGATGCCGGTCGCCGGCTGCTGCGCGTCGGCGGGGGTGGCCGGATCGACGACGTCGGCGAGCGGCTCGACCGGCGGCGCGCCGGCGACGATCGACGTGAAGCTGTGCAGGCCGCGCGCCGTGCGCTTCTTGCGCGCTTGCCGCGGCGGGGATTGGGACGCCTGCGGGTCGGCCGAGGTCAGGCGCGTCACCTTCGGCGACTCGGGCACGATCTCGACCGACATGCGGCCTTCGCTCAGGGCGCAACGCTGCTGCAGGTCGGCGAGCCAGTGCGGGGATTCGTCGTCCTTGGCGCGCTTGGCGGCCTGATCGACCCAGTCGAGGGCTGCGCGTCCGTCGCTGCCGATGCCCGGCGGCACCGGGTTGCGGGTCGACAGCCAGGCCAACGGACTGCGGTGCGCGCCGGACTTCGACGAGCCGATCGGTCCCCAGTGCACGTAGCAGCGACGTTTGGCGCGCGTCAGGGCGACATAGGCGAGGCGCAGGTCCTCGGCGAGCCGATCGGCGTTGGCCAGATGCTTGTCGACGTCGTTCTCGGCGACGTCGAAGACGAGCCGTTCCAGGCCGTCGGCGTCGACGACGATCTCGGCGCCGGTCACGTCCTTGCCTTCCCACAGGAACGGACAGAACACCACTTCGTACTGCAGGCCCTTGCTGCCGTGCGCAGTCAGGATCTGCACGGCGTCGCCGTCGCTCTCGAGGCGAAGCTCGCGCACCGCGTAGTCGAGTTCGCTCTTGTGGGCGCACTCGTGCTGCAGCCACTCGTAGAGCCCCTCCGGCGACAACCGGGAGGCGTGTTCGGCGTCGTGCAGCAGTTCGAACAGCTGGCGGAAGTTCGTCAGGCGGCGCTCACCGCCGGGCATCGCCAGGAAGCGGCGCACGACCCCGAGCTCGTGCATTGCCTGTTCGACCATCGGCACGAAGCCGCTCCGCAGCCACAGGCGGCGCCAGCGGTCGAAGCGCGCGATCTCGTCGTCGAAGCGGGCTTCGTCGCCTTCGAGGGCCAGCAGCGATCCGAGGTCGTGGCCGCAGAAGCGCGTCGCCAGGGCGCCGCGCAGGCGCGAGAGGTCGCCGGGCTGCAGCACCGAATGCAGGAACCGCTGGAGCTCGACGAGTTCGTCGGTTTCGAACACGTCGCCGGCCTTGCCGATCGCCGACGGGATGCCGGCCTCGCGCAGCGTCGACTGCACCAGCACCGCCTGGCGGTTGCTGCGCGTCAGCACGGCGAAGTCGTTCGGGCGCAGCGGTCGCCCGTCGAGCCGGGCTTCGCTGCGCAGCACGCGGACGATCTCGGCGGCGAGGTCGCGCGTGATCTGCTCCTCGGCTTCCAGGCGCGGCGTCCATCCGTTCGCCGAGCTGGCGGCGACGAAGCGCCACCGCAGTGCCGGCAGACCATCGCCGGTGATCTGCAGTTGGTCTCTGCGCGCGGCCGCGCGCACGGGCGGCATCGTGATCTTGTCGTCGGCGAAGGCGCTCGGGCGACCGAACAACGAACCGACCGCGTCCACCAGTTGCGGGCTACTGCGGTGGTTCAGCGCCAGCGTGTGCCGGCGATCGGCCGCGTCGTGCGCCTTCTTGTAGGTGTGCAGGTCGGCACCGCGGAAGCGGTAGATCGACTGCTTCGGATCGCCGATCAGGAACAGCGAGCCCGCGGCGAACGCGGTCGCGAAGATCTCGTACTGCAGCGCGTCGGTGTCCTGGAACTCGTCGATCAGCGCCACGTGGTAGCGCTGCTGCAGCACGGCGGCGAGGTCCGGGCCGTGCTCGGCGTCGTGCAGTGCACGATGGGTGCGCACCAGCAGATCGTCGAAGGACGAGGTGCCGAGCCGCTGCTTGTGCAGTGCGACGCGTTCGTGCATGCGCAGCAGCAGGTCGGCGCGCACGTGGGCGAAGGCTTCGTCGTAGGCGGGAGCCAGCGCGGCGCAGGCCTGGAAGAACGGATGGTCGAGGCTCGGTTGCCCACGCTTGCCGAGGTGCTTGCTGCGCAGGCGGGCGGGGGCGAGCTCGACCAGTTCCGGCAGGGCTGCGGCCGGGGTCTGCTGCAGCCGGTCGACGAAATCGCGGATGGCGCGCTCCCGGTCGCCGCGGAACAGCTTGCTCGCCGCGAGCAGCTTCAGGCTCGTGAGCTGGTCGACGTCGTCCATCGCCGCTCGGGCCGCGTCGGCGTGCGCGGCCAGGATCTGCAGGTGCTCGGCGGGGCGCGGTGCTGCCGGGTTCATCGGCAGCAGTGCGTGGCGTTGCCACAACTGGTAGGCCTGGACCAGCCGGTCCGGTGCGATGCCTTCGTGGTGCAGCATCGCCGAGCGGCAGGACACCCCGGACTCGTACGTGGTGCGCAGGGCATCGGCGGCCGCCCGGTAGAGCAGCGGCACCGGATCCGTCGTGAACTCGAGCTCGAAGGGCTCTTGGCTCTCGAACGCCGCCTCT
>CANGSN010000436.1 GCA_947455805.1 Planctomycetota bacterium | reverse complement strand
GCGCTGACCCACGCCACCGACGACCGCGAACTCGGCCTGCGAACGGCTGCGTTCCTGTTCCCACGCGAGGTGCACCTGCACCGCGGTTGCCTGTTCGGCCTGTCGCCGCGCCGTTTCCGCAACGTGCTGCGGCAGCTGCCGGCGCTGGTGCCGCCGCACCGCTTGCCGCTGCCGGTCGACACGCTGCTGGCCGAGCTGCAGGCCGACGGCCAGACGGTGCCGCGCGGCGCGCTGTTGCACCTGCTGCGCGTCGAACTGCGCGTCGCCATCGAGCTCGACGACCAGCACGGCGAGGTCGCGGCGGCCGATCCCCGTTCGCCGGCGGCGCGCCTGATCGACGTGCTGCTCGAAGCCAGGCGTCCGCTGCAGCTCGCGGACCTGGTGTTCGCCTGGCGCGAACGCTTCCGCAGTGCCTCGACCACGGCGATCGCCAGCGAGCTGCGCCGGCATCGTGCGTTCGTGCAGGTCGGTCCCGAGCTGTGGTCGCTGCGCCGCTTCCACGAGCGCGAGCTGGCCGACGTGGCGCCGCTGGTCGACCGCGCCGCCCGCAAGCTGTGCAATCTCGGCGGCCGCCACCACATCACCGATCTGCTGCAGGGCGAAGGCTGCGACGAAGCGACGACGTGGCTGGTGCTCGACCGCCTCGCCGACGATCCGCGCGTGCGGCGCCTCGGCCGCGGCGAACTGTGCCCGGCATCGCAGCGCCGTTCGCGCGTGCTCGAGCAGCTGCTGCAGGACTTCCGCCGCGCCGCCGGCGACGTCGTGCTCAGCATGTTCCTCGCCAACCAGCCGGCGGAGCATCGCCGCCTGGTCGAGCGCCTGCTGCGCCACAACCGCCTGTTCGTGCAGCCGGCACCCGACCGCGTCGACACACTGACGAACTGGCCGTTCAACGACGAACGCATCCGCCGGCTCGTGGCGCTGGTGCAGGAGCAACTGCGCCAACGTTCGGGCTACGTGCACGTCGCCGCGCTGAAGACGATCGTCGACCGCACCGACCTCGGCGGCACCTGGCTCTTGCCGGAGCTGCTCGCCGACGTGCTGCGTCGCAACGGCCCGTTCGAGGTGCTGCCCGGCGGCCTCGTCGCGCGCAAGGACCTCGACCTCGCCGAGACCGTGCGCCGCTCGCTGCGCCAGGCGCTGCGCGAAGCCGGCATGCCGCTGCGCGTCGACGACGTGCTGCGCGCGCGTCCGGACCTGGCGGAGTTCGCCGACTGCCTGCGCGGCCTGCTCGGCGCCGACCCGCTGGTGCAGAGCCTCGACGGCGAGCACTTCGTGCTGGCCTGACGGGGCGATCGCGGATCGCGCCCCATCCGTGCGCGGCCGCGGCTACGCCTTGGCGGAGCCGACGCGGCCGACGGCCGGATGCGTCGCGGTGATCTCGGTGCTGGTCGCGTTCTTGCCGTCGAAGCTCAGCAGGCGGCCCTTGCCGCCTTCGTTGGTCTCGAGGTGCACCGGCCGCTGCCACATGCGGTAGAGGCCCTGCAGCGTCATCTGCGCCTGGTCGAGCTGCAGGTCGCCGCCGACCCACTCGTGCACCAGGTAGAGCTCGCCGCGGTTGCCGTGGTTGCCGTCGACGACCTTGATGATCGGGTTGCCGAAGTTCGTCAGCGCCGCCAGCAGCTGGTTCTTCACCTTGGTGTAGTCGCGGTCGACGACGACCAGCTGGCCGGTCTGCGGATCCTGGCCGTAGACGAACATCTTCTGGTCCTCGGCGAACTCCGGCGTCACGAACTCGTCGATGAAGGTGACGTCGTTGTAGATGCGGCGCACCTCGAACACCTTCTGCCGCCCCTGGTTGGTCGGCCGGTGCCAGTGCCGCCGCGTCTCCGGGTCGTCGCAGTTCTGGTAGTCGGCGCCGAAGCGCCCCTTGTTCCAGCGGTCCTCGATGTCGCGGAACAGCTCGACGCCCATCTTGTACGGGTTGATCTGCCCCGGCCGCGTCGCCAGCGTGCCGCTGTGCGTGTCGCAGTACTGCACGACCTCGCTGGCATCGCACAGGTGCTTGGTCATCAGCTGGCTGTGCCAGAACACCGCCCAGCCCTCGTTCATGATCTTGGTCATGCCCTGCGGCGCGAAGTAGTAGGCCTCCTCGCGCAGCATCGACAGCACGTCCTGCTCCCACGTCTCCAGCGGTGCGTGGTCCATCAGGAACTTCAGCACGTCGCGCGCCGGCCGCGCCGGGAACTGCCGCGACTGCAGCTCCTCCTTCTGCATGCGCTCCCGCTCCCGCTGCAGGAACGCCGGCGGGTTGATGTAGCGGTCCATGTAGTCCTTGGCCGCGATCTTCTTCACCTCGCGCGCGTCGCCGTCGTCGCGCCGCGGCTTCGACTCGGTGCCACGATCGATGTACGGCGAGTACGGATCGATCAGGTTGTCGAGCGAGTGCACGACGTCGATGAAGTTCTCGACGCGTTCCTGGCCGTGCCGGTCCATGTAGCGGCGGATGCGCGCGCCGTGGTTGGCCAGCACGTCCATCATCTTGCGCGAGGTGTGCGAGAACCACGCGTTGTTCTTGAAGAAGTCGCAGTGGCCGTAGACGTGCGCCATCACCAGCTTCTGCTCGGTGATGGAGTTGCTGCGCATCAGGTACGCGTAGCAGGGGTCGTTGTTGATGACGAGCTCGTAGATCTTGCTGAGGCCGTAGGCGTACGACTTCGACAGGTGCTCGTACTCCATGCCGAAGCGCCAGTGCGGGTAGCGCACCGGGAAGCCGCCGTAGCTGGCGACCATGTTCAGCTCGTCGTGGTCGACCAGTTCGAAGATCACTTCGAAGAAGTCGAGGCCGTAGCTCTTCGCGAGATCGCGCGTTTCGTCGCGCAGCGCCGCCAGTTCGGGGGTCAGGTTGCCCATCGCTCACCGCCCCTTGCCGAGGAAGCTCTTGATGCTCGGCAGGATGCCGTCGCGATCCTGGATGTCGGTCGTCACCACCCGCTCCTCGCCCTTGAAGGCGTCGTCGAGGTCCTTCTTGAACTGCCCGGAGCCGTAGGCGCTCTTCACCTGGCCGTAGCAGAACTGGTTGCAGTTCGGCAGCAGCCCGTCCTTCAGCAGCTGCACGCAGTACTCCGTGTCGCGCGTGCTCCAGTTGTCGCCGTCGCTGAAGTGGAACGGGTAGACGTTCCACTCCGACGCCGGGTACTTGTCGCGCATCATCTGCAGCGCCAGCTCGTAGGCCGAGCTGATCTTGGTGCCGCCGCTCTCGCGCAGGTGGAAGAACGTGTGCTGGTCGACTTCCTGCGCCGCCGCGTCGTGCACGAT
>CANGSN010000435.1 GCA_947455805.1 Planctomycetota bacterium | reverse complement strand
GCGCCGGCCGAACGCGAGCAGCTGCCGCGTCAGCTCGGCGGCGCGGGCGGCGGCGCGCACGATCTCGCTGGCGTCCTGGCACAGCGCATCGCCGGCCGGCAGCCCGTCGCGCACCGATTCGGCGTAGCCCGAGATCGCCGTCAGCAGGTTGTTGAAGTCGTGGGCGACGCCGCCGGCGAGCTGGCCGACGGCCTCCATCTTGTGCGATTGCCGGAGCTGTTCGCCGAGCTGGCGGCTCACGGTGACGTCGGTGATGGCGCCGTCGCAGCTGGTGACGACGCCGCGTTCGTCGCGCACCACAGTCCTCGACACCAGCGCCCAGAACGGCGACCCGTCGCGCCGATGCAGGCGACGTTCCTCGAGGCGCGTGGTCGCCTCCGCGTCGCCGAGCCAGCGCAGGCTCTCGCGGTGGCTCTCGTCGGTCGCCTTGCCCGCGTCTTTCAGCATCGCCGCCGGCGACTCGTAGCCGAACAATGTCGCACAGGCCGGATTGACGTGCACGAGGCCGGCTTCCGGCACGGTGCGGAAGAGGCCTTCGCTGACGTTCGCCTGGATCGAAGCGAGCAGGCCTTCGCGCTGTTCGCGTTCGAGGGCGAGTCCGGTCAGGATCGCCGCGCGCTGCAGCAGCGACATGTCGGCGGGCGACGGCTCGTGCACGTGGTCGTGGTAGACGGCGAACGTGCCGAGCACGGTGCCGTCGGTGGCGTGCACCGGCATCGACCAGCAGGCGACCAGCTGAAACGACGCGGCCTCTTCGCGCCAACGTGCCCACCGCGGGTCGAGGCGCGTGTCGGCGGCGACGACGATGGTGTCGAAATGGGCGGCGGCACCGCAGCAGCCGTGTTCGGGGCCGATGTCGAGCCCCGACGCAAAGCGATGGAACTCCGGCGGCAGCGACGGCGCGCAGGCGACGTAGAGCTTGCGGCCGCGCACCACCTGCAGCGAGGCGCGCGCGTCGAGGAACTGCTCGATGCCGTGCACGATGACCACCAGCACGTCGGCCAATGGGCTGCCGCTGGCGATGCGTTCGAGCACCGCGGTGTGCCAGGCGACCTGGTGTTCGGCCAGCCGTCGCGACGTCACGTCGCGCACGACGCCGAGGATCTCGCCGTCGTCGAGCGGCACGAAACGGACCTCGTGGAAGAACGTTCCCGCCTGCGTGTGCAGCGGATACTCGACCGGCGTGCTGCGGCGTCCCGCGCGCGCGTTGCCGATCTGCTGCTGGATCGCCTCGGCGTTCTCGCGGCTCGCCACGTCCTGGATGCGGCGGCCGAGCACCTGCGACGCGGGCAGCGGCAGCGTCGTGCCCTCGGGCACCATGACGTCGCGGACCGCGTCGTCGGGACCCAGGCGGTAGACCACGTCCGGCAGCACGCGGATCACCGCCTTGCGCATGCCTTCGCTGCGCAGCCAGCGATGCACGTTCGTCTCGCGTTCGGCGATCAGCGCGCCGAACACCAGTGGCACGATGACGACGAGGAATGCGCAGATCTGCACGGCGATGTGCCGTTCGGTGTAGGGAACCACCGCGAAGGGTCCGATGCCTTCGGCGGCGAACAGGATCATCGTCACGGCGGCGAGCGTGGCGTTGGTCGCGGCGCCGAGCGGGCCCTGCCAGATTGCGGCGAGCAGCGCGATCGGCAGCGCCAGGGTGAGCAGCAACAGACCGAGCACGCCGGGGGCCGTCAGCAGGGTCACTGCGACGACCGTCGCGATGGTCAGGCCGCCGGTCAGGCCGACCTCAAGCCCGGTGCGCAGGTTGCGCGGCTGCGACCGGCCGAACCACAACAGCGCCGGCGGCACGACGGTCAGCGCGCCGAGCACGTTCATGCACCACCAGCCGTCCCAGCCGCAATAGAACGGCAGGTCGCGGAAGTTGCCGGGCATCGTGCGGCCGATCAGCGAGAACAGGATCGATGCGAGTGGGGCGATGGCGGTCGCCAGCGCGAACAGCATCACTTCGCGCAGGTCGGCGAAGTCGCCGCGCACGCGCCAGTGGCGGAGCAGGAGGACGCCGACCAGGGCCTCCGCCGAACTGCCGAGCATCGCCGGCACGAAGACGCTCGGGCCGTAGCCGAGGTCGAGTCGGTGGATCAGCGTCGCCGCCGCGACGGCCCACACCGCCCGTAGGCCGAGCCGCCAAAGGCCCGCGATGGCGAGGCCGGTCGGCAGCCAGACCAGCGCCTGCGAAACCGCGTCGCTGTTCGCTTCGCTGGCGCGGGTGGCGGCGAGCAGCGACACCGCCAGCAGTGCCTGCTTCACCAGGGTCGTCGACGCCGTCGTCATGTATGGCAAGGCTAGGCACCGAGGAGATTGCTGCAACCGACCATCGGCCGGCGCTGGCCCCGAACCCGGCAGAGGCTCGCCCCGGCGCGGAAGCCGCGAGTGCGGGGCCACAGCCGACCGGTATACGTGTCGCCATGCGGACCCCGTTCCTCCTCGGTACCTTCCTTGTTTCCATGATCGCCACGGCGTGCGCGTCGCCGCCGACCGCGCCATCGCCGGATGGTGCCGTGGCCAAGCCGGCGGCCAACGCCGGCCAGGACGGCGACAAGGAACAGGCGGACGGCAAGGGCAAGGAGAAGGCCGCGGCGCGGAAGCAGAAGAACAAGGAGCTGCGCAACAAGGAGCGCGAGGTCGAGACCGCGAAGGTCGAGCAGCAGATCGCCGAGATCGAGCGCGCAGTGCGCCAGCGCGGCATCGAACTGGCCCTGCACAAGGCGGCCGCCGAGCTGACCAAGGCCCGCGCCGACCTCGAGGTGTTCCTCGCCACCGTCAAGCCGCGCGAACTGGAGGAGAAGCGCATCGGGCTCGACCAGAGCCTGCACCGCCTCGAGCACAGCAAGGACGAACTTGGCGAGCTGGTGGCGATGTACGAAGCCGACGAGTTCGCGAAGACCACGAAGGAGCTGGTGCTGAAGCGCGGGCGGCGCGAGGTCGAGATGGCCGAGCGCTACCTCGCGGTGGCGCAGAAGGAGATGCAGCACTTCGAACAGGTGGTGCTGCCGCAGCGCGAACGCGAACTGCGCGACAAGTTCGTCGACGCCGAGCACGAGCAGCGCAAGGCCGACAGCGAGGCGGCGAAGGCGCGCCTCGAGATCGCGCAGGCGACGAAGAAGGAAGCGCAGCGGCTCGCCGACCTGCAGGAGGAGATCGCCGAGCTGCGCGCCGAGCTGGCGAAGGAGACGCCGTGACGGCAGCGCGCCCCGGCGCGGTCGTCGCCTGGCTGGCGGCGGTGGTCCTGGCGAAGCCGCTGCCGGCCCAG
>CANGSN010000434.1 GCA_947455805.1 Planctomycetota bacterium | reverse complement strand
TCTGCCGTGCTGAAGCGGCTGGCGGCGCTGCGCTCGGGTGCGCTGCGGCTGCGCGACGGCGCCGGCGACGTGCTGGTCGGCCGCCCCGAGGGCCCATTCGGCACCATCGACCTCGTCGTGCACGACCCGTCGTTCTGGCGCGACGTCGCCAGCAGCGGCGACCTCGGTGTCGGCGAGGCCTATGTCGAGGGCAAGTGGCAGGCAAGCGACCTGGTCGGGCTGCTGGCCCTGTTCGTCCGCGATCGCGACGTGCTGCTCGACGTCGACCGCACGCCGTGGTCGGTGCCGAAGCGCTTGCTGCTGCGCCTGGGCCACTGGTTGCGCGCCAACAGCCGCGCCGGCAGCAAGCGCAACATCGCCGACCACTACGACCTCGGCGACGTGCTGTTCGAGCACTTCCTCGATCCGTCGATGACCTACTCGTCGGCGTTCTTCGAACACGACGGGCAGTCGCTGGCCGAGGCGCAGCAGGCGAAGCTGCGGCGGCTGTGTGAACTGGTCGAGCTGCAGCCCGGCGAACGGCTGCTCGAGATCGGCACCGGCTGGGGCAGCCTGGCCTGCGAAGCCGCCGGGCGCTTCGGCGCGAGCGTCACCACGACGACGATCTCGAAGAACCAGTTCGCAGCGGCGCAGCAGCGCGTGCACGCGGCCGGGCTCGGCGATCGCGTGAATCTCCTGCTGCGCGACTACCGCGACCTCGACGGCACCTACGACAAGCTGCTGTCGTGCGAGATGATCGAAGCCGTCGGCGCCGACTTCCTGCCGACCTACCTGCGCGTCTGCGCGCAGCGGCTGAAGCCCGGCGGCCTGCTCGGCCTGCAGGCGATCACCATCGCCGACCGGCACTACGAAGAGGCGTTGCGCGCCGTCGACTACATCAAGCGGCACGTGTTCCCCGGCAGCTTCATCCCGTCGGTGCAGGCGATCGTCGGCGCCGCCGCGCGGCACACCGACCTGCAGCTCGACCGCCTCGTCGACTTCGGGCCGCACTACGCGACGACGCTGCGGCTGTGGCGCGAACACGTGCTGGCGGCGCCGGGGCCGTTCCTGCAGCGCGGCGGTGCTTCGCTGCTGCGCGCGTGGGAGTACTACTTCGCCTACTGCGAGGCCGGCTTCCGCGAACGGCACCTCGGCGTCTGCCACCTGCGCTTCCGTCGCGCGCTCGGCTGATCCGTCGGCCGGCGCCGCCGCGGTTCTGCGATCGCGACCCTGGTGCGCCATCCGCCCGTTCGCTACGGGATCGGCATGACGACCACGCTCCGCGACCTGCGCACCGTCCTGCCGTTCGCCGTGCGCATCGCCGAGGCCACCGGCCAGCGGCTGCTGCGCCTGCGTGCGAGCGGGCGCTGGACCGAGCCCGCCCTGATCGGCGACGTCGGCGACCAGGCCGCCGACGCCTACCTGCAAGGCGCACTGCGGGAGGCCCGACCCGGCGACGGGCTGCTGTCGGAGGAGACCGCCGACGACGGCGAGCGGCTGTCTCGGCGTAGCACCTGGATCGTCGATCCGCTCGACGGCACCAACGAGTACTCGACCGGTCGCCACGACTGGGCCGTGCACGTCGGGCTCGCGATCGACGGGGCACCGGTGCTCGGAGTCGTCGCGCTGCCGTCGCTCGGGCGCACGTTGGCTGCGATCTGCGCCAGCGACGGCGCCGAGTTGGTCGTGCACGGTCGCGAAGGCGATTGGTCGACGGCGGCGGTCCTGGGCGACACGCCGTCGCCGGCGCGGCCGCGCCTCGTCACCAGCCGCAGCCACACGCCGCCCTGGGTCGAGCGCGTCGCCGCCGAGCTGGGCGGCGAACTGGTGCCCTGCGGCAGCGTCGGCTGCAAGGTGGCGATGCTGCTGTCCGGCCGCGGCGACGTCTACGTGCACGACAAGGGCCTGAAGGAGTGGGACACCTGCGCGCCGGAAGTGGTGGCGCGCGCCGCCGGCTGGTCGGTCACGCGCCTCGACGGCACGCCGCACCGCTACAACCAGCGCGATCCGCGCAACGACCAGTTCGCCGTCTGCCGGCCGGCCGCTGCCACCGGCGTGATCGCCGCGGTGGCGCGGGCTCGCGCGGACTGAGCGCCGCCGCGGCCGCGGCGATCGCATTGGATGAGGATGCGGCCAGGATCTCGTCAGGCGCTTCCCCGGACCGAGCCGATGCGTAACGTCTCGCCGCGCGCGATCGCGCCGCGTTCCGATCCACAACGATGGTCCTCGCTCGTTCCTTCGACTCCCGTTTCGCCGACCGCAGCGCGCTGAGCTTCCTGCCGTCGCTGCTGCGCTTCCCGGCACTGGTCTGGGCGAATCGCTACATGGTGCAGAACTTCCTGCGCCGCGACCTGATGTCCCGTGTCAACGGGTCGTTGCTGGGGCTCGGTTGGCTGCTGCTGCGGCCGATGGCGCTGTTCGTGCTCTACTACCTGGTGTTCGGGATGGTACTCGGGCCGCGCGTGGAGGTGGACGGGGTCAGCAAGGCCGATCCGGGGTATGCGCTCTACCTCTTCTCGGGCGTCATCGCCTTCGTCGCCTTGTCCGAGGCGACCACGGTCGCGTGCTCGATCATCGTCGACAACGGCAACCTGGTGAAGAAGGTCGCCTTCCCCTCCGAGGTCCTGCTGGTGCACGTGGCGCTCGTGGCCCAGGTGATCTACGCCGTCGGCGTGGTCGTCGTCTTCGTCGCCGGCTTGTGGATGGGCCTCTTGCAACCGGGAGCGATGCTGTTGGCGTTGCCGCTGACGATGTTCCTGCAGTTCGTGCTGTCGCTCGGCATCGGCATGATGCTCGCGAACCTCAACGTCTTCGCGCGCGACACCGCCCAGCTGTGGGGCCTGCTGTCGCAGGGTTGGATGTTCCTGTCGCCGGTGTTCCTGCACCCGTCGCAGATCCAGGCGGTGGCCGACAAGGGAACGATCCCCGCCTGGACGCCCGGGCTCGTCGAGGCGCTGAACCCGGCGTGGGCGCTGATGCAGGCGCAGCGCTTGGCGCTCGGTGCCGTGGACCCGAAGCTTGGTTCGTTCTGGCCGCAGTTCGGGATCGCTGCTGCGTGGGCGTTCGGATTGCTGGTGCTCGGCTACACGGTGTTCATGAGCCGCAAGCACAAGTTCGCCGACCTGATCTGAGCCTGCTCGCCCGCTGGGCGACCAGGCTCAGGTCTTGCCAGGACGCCGCAACGCGGGGCCCATCGGCCGCGAGATCGACGCATCCAGCCCCGCTGCGTCGTCTCGATGGAGGCCCGCTCGCCCGCGGGGCGACCAGGCTCAGGTCTTGCCAGGACGCCGCAACGCG
>CANGSN010000433.1 GCA_947455805.1 Planctomycetota bacterium | reverse complement strand
TGGCGCTGCGCGAACGCGGCGAGCTCGCGCGCGTGCGGCCGGCTGCTGGCCGGGCGGCGTCGCCGCGTTAGTTCGTGTTGGCCAGCAGCGCGTCGAGGCTGTCGACGTCGAGGATGCGGTCGGTGAGGCGGTCGAGCTCGGCTTCGGAGGCGGCCGTGATGCGGGCGACGACGGCGTCGGACAGCGGCCCGAAGCGCTTGTGCATCTGGCGCAGCAGAGTCTTGGTCTGGCCCTGTGACAGGCCTTGGGTGATGCCCTGGGAGATCCCCTGGGACACTCCTTCCTGACGGATGCGTTCGGCGGTGGTCATGATCGGACTGCGGTAGCGGTTGAGGTGTTGCTGGAAGGCCATCTGCAGGTCGTCGAGTCCGACGTCGGTGACGTCGAGAAGATACCAGCCGATGGCGTCGACGGCGTCGTCGCCGAGAGGAGGTGCGTCTGCGTTCTCGACGGCCTGCAGCAGGTCGGCCCAGCGGGCGATGGCGGCGAGGGCTTCGTCGCCGCGGCAACGCGGCAGGCATTCGAGGCACAGCAAGGTGAGCTGGGCGAGCGGTGTCATGCCGGGCCGGCGCAGTTCGAGTTCGCCGCGGTCGGTGAGATCGTCGACGACGAACGACAGCTGCGGCTGCATGGCGACCAGCACTTGGCGCAGGGCCTCGGGTGCGAGTGCCACCGCGTGGTCGCGCTGGGTCGGCACGCCGCCGCCGTGCTGCAACAGCACGGGCACGCAGAACGGCACGAGCTCGGCGTGGGTGGCGATGCGGCGCAGGTGGACGGTGTAGCGCAGCAGCTGGTCGTGCACGCCGTGGTCGGGGTAGGCCTTGTGCTCGACGAGCAGCAGCAGCCAGTGGTCGTGGTCGCGCAGCCGGGCGGTGAAGACGAGGTCGGCGAGGTGGGGCCGCAGGCGGGCGCCGAGCACGCGTTCGCTGGCCGGGATCAGCGAGTTCCAGTCGATGGCGTCGGCGACTGGTGCTGGCAGGGCATGGAGGAGCCAGCCGGCGACGTGCGTCGGATGGCGGAAGGTGAAGTGGAAGAGCCGATCGTGCGGCGAGGTGGGAGTCACACCAGAGGGGACCGAGCCACCGCACAATGGACGAAAATCCGGCAGCTCCTTCGAGCCGCCGCAGCCCCTCTCAGCGATCCACTTCGATCTCGAGCAGCCCGAGCCCGTGCGTCTTGCCCTGGGCGTCCGTCTTCAGGCTCTCGCTGCCGCCGCCGCCGAGCGAGTCGCGCAGCAGGAAGTTCAGCGCCAGCATGTTCGGCGCCTCGTAGCGCGTGACCTCGCCCTTGCAGATGGCGTGGAAGTGCTGCTTCACGCGCGCGACGGTCAGCTGCTGCTTGATCAGTTCGTAGTCCTTCGCGTTGGTGACGAACACGCCGACGTTGCTGCCGTCGCCTTTGTCGCCGCTGCGCGCGAACGCGAACGTTCCGAGTTTGACCTTGGCCATCACGACACCTCCACGCGAACCGTCGTCTTCACCTGCGTCTTGTCGAGCAGCGCCGGCCAGTAGCCGACGATGTCCGTCGCCTTCGGGCGGCCACCCGCATAGCCGGTGACGCCGGGCGGGCCGCTGGTCACCAGCGGCACGATCTCCATGCCGAAGCGGTCGACCTTGTCCTCGTCGTCGCACTTCACGCCCATGCGCAGCACGACCTCGGCCGGGTCCGCGGTCTCGAGGATGCCGGCGTGGCAGACGCCCGCGCCGACGATCTCGACCATCTTCTGGTGTTCTTCGAACGTGCAGCCGTCGAGGGCGAGGCGGCCCCAGACGATGTCGGCGCACAGCTTCGCCTTGGCGACCGCGTCGGGGCCGGCGATGGTCAGCTGGCCGGACGTCTTGAAGCCGTTCTGGTAGCTCAGCGACACCTTGTAGGTCGGGGTCGCCGGGCCGCCCTTGATGCCGGACAGGCGCACGCGGTCCACGCCGATCTCCTCGACCTTCGCACTGGTGAAGTCCGCCGTGCAGTCGGGGCCGAGGTAGCGCCTCGGATCGCCCATCTCGTAGAGCAGCTGCGAGACGACGGTGTTGCGGTTGATCAGGCCGCCGGTGCCTTCGTGCTTCGTCACCACGAACGTGCCGTCCGGCGACGCCTCGATGATCGGGTAGCCGATGCGAACGAAGTCCTTCACCTCGCGCCAGCCGGTGTAGTTGCCGCCGGTGCACTGGGCGCCGCACTCGGCGATGTGGCCGGCCATCGTGCCGGCGGCGAGCTTGTCGAAGTCGCCCGGCTTCCAGCCGAACTCGTGGATCATCGGGCCGGCGACCAGCGCCGGGTCGGTCAGGCGGCCGCCGATGACGATCTGCGCGCCGGCGGCGAGGCACTCGGCGACCGCGAACGCGCCGATGTAGACGTTCGCCGACAGCAGTCGGCTCTGCACGTCGCTCAGCGGGCGGTCGTCGTCCATGTTCTTCAGCGCGTGGCCGGCCTGCAGCAGTTCCGGCACGCGGGCGAGGATGTCGTCGCCTTCGATGATGCCGACCTTCAGGCCCTTGATGCCCTTCTTGCGCGCGAGCTCGAGCACGGCCTGCAGGCAGCCTTGCGGGTTCACGCCGCCGGCGTTGGCGATGACCTTGATGCCCTTCTTCTGGATGTCGGGCAGCGTGCGGTCGAGCATCGACACGAAGTCGGTGGCGTAGCCGGCCTTCGGGTTCCGCCCCTTGAGCTTCTGCATGATGCTCATGGTCACCTCGGCGAGATAGTCGAGGGCCAGGTAGTCGAGCGGGCCTTCGCGCACGAGGCGCACGGGGCCGAGGATCGAGTCGCCCCAGAAACCTTGGCCGTAGCCGATGAGAACCTTGTCGCGCATGCGGATCGTTGGGTCGGAAGGGCGAGCAGGATAGCGGCGGTGCGCGGCGAGTTGGAACGTCGCGGCGGCGAACTGGCGGTCGGGTGTTGCACCGCACCCGTCAGGTTGGTCGGCAGCAGTCCGGTGCGTCAGTCGGCCAGCAGTGCGTCGAGGCTGTCGACGTCGAGGATGCGGTCGGTGAGGCGGTCGAGCTCGGTGTCGGATGCGGCCTGGATGCGGGCGACGACGGCTTCGGACAGCGGCCCGAAGCGCTTGTGCAGCAGGCGCAGCAGGGTCTTGGCCTGGCCGCGGGAGAGGCCTTGGGTGATGCCCTGGGACACTCCTTCCTGACGGATGCGTTCGGCGGTGGTCATGATCGGACTGCGGTAGCGCTTGAGGTGTTGCTGGAAGGCCATCTGCAGGTCGTCGAGTCCGACGTCGGTGACGTCGAGAAGATACCAGCCGATGGCGTCGACGGCGTCGTCGCCGAGA
>CANGSN010000432.1 GCA_947455805.1 Planctomycetota bacterium | reverse complement strand
GCGACGGCTTCTGCGCCGGCGACGAGGGCGCGTTCGCCCCCGGCGACTGGCCGGACGAGTGGAACGCGTCGCTGCTGGTGGCGGTGCTGCGCGCTGGGTGCGACGCCTGGACGGGGGACAGCGCGGGGCCGGCCTGGCCTGGGCGCGCGGACGAGCCGGACGGAACGGGTCGGGTCATGACGATCGGGCCCGCCAGGAGCTCTGCTCGGCCGCCGCACGTCCGTCAGGTGCCGGCCCCACCGTGCCCGTTGCACGGCGACTCACCGCGAGGTTTCGCGGTGCTCATCGTCCGAATCGACCGATTGCCTGTCTGAGGGCATTGGCCGATCCGAGGGCGTTGGCACCTGCGCGGTTTCGCGTGGTTGCCCCAGCGTCGTCGGGCCCGGCCCTCGGCTGGTCTGGATGAGTGCGCGAACTGTATCGGCGGCGAGGCCACCTGGTCAAGAGCCTCGTTCGACTCGCCGATTCGCCGGCTCGCACCGCCGCCGACATCCGTCAGCGAGCCTTCAGGCGCTCGATCTCCGCCAGCATCGCGTGCGCCATCGGCAGGTCGTTCCGCATCTGCAGCACGCGCTTCACGGCGGCCTCGGCGACGTCGAGCCGCAGACCGCGAGGCGGCAAGCAGGACATCGCCAGGTTGAGGTTGGCGGCGGGATGATCGAGGCGCCCGCGCTGCTCGAACAGGGCCAGCAACTCCGTCGCCGACTCGGCCTCGCGCCCGAGCCGCCACAACAGCAGGCAGCGCAGTTCGCGCACGCCTGGATCGTCCAGGACCTCGAGGGCCAACGCGCGATCGGCGCGATCGAGCAGCGCGACGAGCTGCGGGCGCGACGCATCCGACCGCAGCTGCCGCATGTCGTCGAACAGCGCGTTGCGCCGCCACTGGCACGCTCCGCTGTGCACGGCCAGACCGACCAGCAACGCCGCGCCGACACCGACCAGGCGCGCCGCGCGGGTCCAGCGGCCGGCGCGCTTGAGCACGGTGTGCTGGAACGTCAACTCGTGGCGCAACACGAGCCGCACCAGCAACAGCACGGCCACCGCGGTGATGACCCCGAGTCCGACCGCGAGCAGCAACGGCACGCCCTCGGTGAACCAGGCGCCGCGCCAGGCGAACTGGGCGGCAACGAAGGCGACGACGGCGACCAGGAACTCCTCCGGCCAGGTGAGGTCGGCGCGCGCCACGATGCGCTGCTGGCTCTTGGCGAACGGCTTCGGCATGGCGAGGCCGACGTAGAGCGCATCCTTCGGACACACCGACACGCAGTCGAGGCACTTCATGCAGCCCGGATCGACCAGCTGGCCGTGCTTGGCGACCTCTTCGTGCACGCGCACGTTGCTGGTGCAGACGTTGGTGCAATGGCCACAGCCGTTGCACGCGTCGGTGACCTTGATGCGCACCGGGGCGAAGCGATCGGCGATGGCGAAGAACGCGCCATAGGGACAACCGTGCGTGCAGAAGCCCTTGGCGCCGAGCCACCAGACGATCAGGAACCCGACGACGACGATGGTCATGATCGTCATCAGCGGCCCTGGGAACGTCTGCCAGAGATTCTCCGTCGTCAGGTGCAACTCCCACGTGTCCGGCGACGGCAGCGGCACCTCGCGCCACCCAACCAGCGCACGGAACGGCTCCCAGAAGAACATGTAGCCGGCGACCACCCAGGGCCCCAACACCAGCAGACGCGAACGCAGCGGCCGCGGCTTCAGCCCGACCTTGGCGAGCAGCCAGGCGCTCAGGTCCTGCAGGGCGACCACGTGGCACGCCCAGCCACAGAAGAAACGGCCGAAGATCAAGGTGCCGGCGATCAACACCAGGAAGAGCACGAAGCCGGCGTTGATGCGCCCGCCTTCGATCGTCTGCATCGCCTCGGACGGCTCCACCGGCGTCAACGATCGGCCGGTCGCGAGCCAGTGCCAGATGTGCAGACCGATCAGCACGTGCACCGCGATCAGCACGTAGGCGCGCTTCCTCGACACCTTCGACGGCCGCACCGGGCCGCACTTCGGTTTGTGCCGGTCCTGCCGCGGCAGGAAGGCGAGCGGATCGCGCAGATCGGGAACGGGAGGGACCGGCGGTACGACCGTCATCGGAGGCGGCGCAGCATAGCCAACGCCAGAAGCCGCGAGCCGCCGCATTTGCATTCGCTGCACCGACCCGCGATCGTCTCCGCCCGATTCCTCGGACCCACACGCAATGACCACCGCTCCCGACGCCACCCCCGCCACCGACTTCGTGCGCGACCGCATCCGCGCGGACCTGCAGGCAGGCAAGGTGCAGCAGGTGATCACGCGCTTCCCGCCGGAGCCGAACGGCTACCTGCACATCGGCCACGCCAAGGCCATCACGCTGTCGTTCTCGGTCGCCAAGGAGTTCGGCGGCCGCTGCAACCTGCGCATGGACGACACCAACCCGGCGGCGGAGGACCAGGAGTATGTCGACGCGATCAAGGAGGACGTGCGCTGGCTCGGCTTTCAGTGGGACGCGATGTACTACGCGGCCGACTACTTCGACCAGATCTACGCCTGGGCCGAGCGCCTGGTGGAGAAGGGCCTCGCCTACGTCGACGACCAGAACGCCGACCAGATCGCGGCGACGCGCGGCACGCTGACGGCGCCGGGCAAGGCGAGCCCGTGCCGCGATCGTTCGGTCGCCGACAACCTGCGCCTGCTGCGCGAGATGAAGGCCGGCAAGTTCGCCGACGGCGAGAAGGTGCTGCGCGCCAAGATCGACATGGCGCACGCCAACCTGAACATGCGCGACCCGGTCATGTACCGCATCCGGCACATGCACCACCAGCGCACCGGCGACCGCTGGTGCATCTACCCGATGTACGACTGGGCGCACGGCCAGAGCGACTCGATCGAGGGCATCACGCACTCGCTGTGCACGCTCGAGTTCGAACACCACCGCCCGCTCTACGACTGGTTCTGCGACGCGCTCGGCATCTACAAGCCGCAGCAGATCGAGTTCGCGCGGCTCAACGTCGAGTACATGCTGACCAGCAAGCGCAAGCTGCTGCTGCTGGTCGAAGGCAAGCACGTCGACGGGTGGGACGACCCGCGCCTGCCGACGCTGCGCGGCCTGCGCCGCCGCGGCGTGCCGCCGCAGGCGCTGGTCGCGTTCTGCAAGCACGTCGGCGTGGCGAAGTTCAACAGCACGCACGAGATCGGCCTGTTCGAGTTCTTCGTGCGCGACTGGCTGAACAAGCACGCCCTGCGGCGCATGGCGGTTCTCGACCCGCTGAAGCTGGTGATCACCAACTGGCCGGCCGGCCACGTCG